>JAHWKB010000418.1 GCA_019348115.1 Actinomycetota bacterium
AGCCGCACGGCGGTGCCCCACCGTCGGCGCTTCGCGTGGCGCACGGAGGTGAAGGGCGACGAGGGAACGGTCACGCGGAGGTGGCTCCAGCAGCGGGGCGTGTCGAGCAGCGCCGCAGGCGAACTCGCGGCACGGACGAGGCGTCTGCCCGGCGGAGGCGGGACGGCCGAAGGCTACCATCGCGGGCTCCCCCGACCCTGCGGCAGAGAGCCCGTCACCGGTGCAGCTCCAGGCGCGCGCCCCCGTCCCGCCTCCCGCGGACGACCTCGCACGGGCGCTCCAGGGCGCGGCGGAGGTCCTGGGGCACCGACCCGCGGTGACCGTCCTCCGCACGGACCGCCGCGACGAGCAGGGCGTCGCGTCGCTGCGCCAGTGGGCGGCCAAGACCGCGCACTGGCTCGCGATCGAGCACGGCCTCGGTCCCGGCGACCGGCTGGGACTCGTGGGCCCCCCCGGGTGGGTGCCCGTGGGGGTCTGCCTCGGCGCGTGGTGGGCCGGGCTGCGCGTGGTGCTGGGCGACGGCGCCGGTGTGGACGTCGCGGTCGTCCACGAGCACGCGGCGACGCCGATGGGCGCCGAGGTCGTCACCTACGGCGCCGCCGTGGACGGCTCACCCGTCGGGCCGGTGGCGGACGAGCCCTACGCGATCGCGGTCCAGGCCTTCCCCGACCAGCCGCCGGCACCCGGCGCCGCCCCGGAGCTCGTCGCCGCCGAGGCCGAGGGGCGCAGCTGGACGCACGCGGAGCTCCTCGCGGCGGCGCGGGCCCTGCCCGACGGTCGCCTCGGGCTCGACGGACCAGGCGTTCCGGCGAGCCTGTGGCTCCCGGCGCTCGCGGTCCACCCGCTCACCTCGGGCCGGCCCACGGTCCTCCTGGACGGGGTGGGACGCGACGCCGCCGGAGGCGAGCGGGTCGAATCGTGGCTGTCCGTCGACCCGACCTCCCCTCCACCCGACCCGACAGGCCCCTCCGCGTGAACCGCTTCTCCGTCACCGTCGAGTCCGAGGACGTCGTCGCGGCGTCCCGCTCGGACGTGTGGGACGTCCTCACCGATCCCGACCGCCTCGCCCCCATCGTCCCCCGGCTCGACCGCATCGAGGCGGACGGCGACGACTGGCGCTGGATCCTCCTGGGCTTCCACGTCCTCGGGCTGACCGTCGAGCCGTCGTTCACCGAGCGGATGACGTTCACGCCCGAGACGCGGATCCGCTTCGAGCACGCGCCCCGACCGGGCACGCGCGAGAACGCCGGCGCCAGCGGTGAGTACCGCCTGAGCGACAGCGACGACGGCGGCACGCACGTGTGGATCCGCATCCAGCTCCACGTCGACCTCCCGCTCCCCCAGATGGCGGGCGGGGCCGTGCGTGCCGTCATGCGGCGCGAGGTCGACCGGATGGGCGACGGCTTCGCCGAGGGCCTGCGGCGCGAGCTCGCGCGGACGTCCGCGGCCGCCTGACGACCCGGAAGCGGACCGCAGAAGGACCCGCACGCCGAGGCGTGCGGGCCCTTCGTGATCGGGCGTCGGGTCGCGGTCAGCTCTTGCGGGCGGCGTTCCCGGTCCTCTTGACCGACGTGCCCGCGGCCTTGACCTGCGACTTCGCGGTCCTGGCCTGCGTCTTCCCGGCCGACGTCGCGGCGCCGACGGCGGCGCCACCGATCTTCCGGACCGACGTGAGCGCACCCTTGACCTGCGACTGGGCCGACTTGGCCTGGTCGAGGACACGGCGGACGCGGTCGTCGTTCAGGATGCCCTCGGTGATGCCGCGGCCCTGGGCGGCCTTCTCGTCGAGCAGCCCCTCGGCCTCCTCGCGGAACTCGCGGACCTTGTCCTCGAGGTCCGCGCGGCGGGCCTGGAGATCCTTCAGCTCCGCGGCGCGCGTCTGGGCCTTGCCCGACGCCTGCTGGACGCGGTCCTGTGCCCTGCCCGGCATCTGCTTGGCGAGCTGGAGCGCCTCGGATGCGAGCTGCAGGGCGTCGGTGGCCAGCGCGGCCAGCGCGTACCCGGCGTCGTTGGCGCGGTTCTTCT
>JAHWKB010000146.1 GCA_019348115.1 Actinomycetota bacterium
GGGACCTCGGGGTCCTACTTCGCGTCGTTCACCGAGCTCGCGCAGCTCGCCGACTTCTGGTCCGCGCTCGTGAAGGCGGCCATCTTCGGCTACATCGCCGCCGCCATCGCCTGTCACTACGGCTACAACGCCCGCGGCGGGCCGAAGGCCGTAGGCGACGCGGTGAACCAGGCCGTCGTCCTCACCTTCATCATCCTCTTCTTCGTGAACTTCGTCCTGACCGCCATGTACTTCAACCTCGTCCCCCCGAAGAACTGACGATGGCCGCCGTCGATCCCGCCGCCAACCGCGTGCCCGCCGGCACGCGGGCCCTCCGGACCGCTTCGCGCCCGCTGAAGCCGTTCGAGGAGTTCGCGGACCAGATGAAGTTCTGGGGCGAGGCGCTGAGCTCGATGCCCTACGCCCTCAAGTGGTGGCGCTCGGTCATCCTCCCGCAGATCTCCGACGTCGTCGTCGGGGCCGGGTCCTGGATCGTCGGCGGCGGCATGATCTTCGTCATCGCCTCGCTCGCGTTCTTCACCGGCACCCAGGTCGGCCTCGAGGGCGTGGCCGGTCTCGAGCAGATCGGTGCCCAGGCCTACGTCGGGCTCGTCTCCTCGTGGGCGAACGTCCGCGAGATCACGCCGCTCATCGCCGGCATCGCGCTGGCCGCGAAGGTCGGCGCCGGCTTCACCGCCGAGCTCGGTGCGCAGCGCATCAGCGAGGAGATCGACGCCGCCGAGGTCATCGGCGTCCGGCCCATCCCGTGGCTCGTGTCGACCCGGATCTGGGCCGCGCTGATCCCGACGATCCCGCTCTACCTCCTGGCGCTGTTCTCGGCCTTCCTCGCCACGCGCCTCATCGTCACGGGGTTCTTCTCGGTCTCACCCGGTGCCTACGACACCCGGCTCGACCTGTTCCTGCCCCCGATCGACATCTTCTACAGCCTCATCAAGGCGATCGTCTTCGTGATCGTCGTGGTGCTCATCCACACCTACTACGGCTTCTACGCCAAGGGTGGACCCGCGGGCGTGGGGGTGGCCGTGGGCCGCGCCATCCGCGCGAGCATCACGGTCGTCGTGGTCCTCAACATGATCCTCTCGTTGGCCTTCTGGGGCGCCGGCGACACGATCAAGATCGCGGGCTAGACGATGGATCCGACCCTCGTCCGCCGCATCCTCGGCACCACGTCCGTGATCCTCATCCTGGGGCTGGGCTTCCTCGGCCTCAAGGCCCGCTACGCCCCGCCGTCGGGGAGCTACGAGGTCCAGGCCGTCCTCGGTCGCGCCGGCGTCGGCCTGATCAACGGCAACGACGTCAAGATCCGCGGCGTCCACGTCGGCAAGGTCGGCAAGATCGAGTACCTCGAGGGCCGCGCGGTCGCGACGCTCGTCATCGACCCCGAGCCGGCCCTCCCCGCCCCGGACCTGCTGGACCTGCGGGTCACCGCCAAGACGCTCCTGGGCGAGAAGCAGATCGAGCTGTTCCCGAAGAACGAGGACGTGACGGAGGGTCCACGCCTCGAGCCGGGCGACGTGATCATCGCGGGCCGGGAGCCCACGGAGCTCTCCGAGGTCCTCGACGAGATGACGCCGTTCATCGACGCCATCGGGGGTGAGGACTTCGCCACGATCGTCGAGGCCTTCGGCGAGCAGCAGGGCGAGGCCGAGGTGATCGTCGACAACCTCGAGCTCGGCTCCGAGCTGGCCGCGTTCGGCGAGCGGACCGCCGAGGAGAACCTCGCGAACTTCGAGCGGTTCGCCGACATCGCCGACGCGCTCACCCCGGTCGCGGACGACATGACGCGACTCAACCGCGCGCTCCCCGAGGCCACGCGCGTCCTCCGCGAGGAGCAGGCGCGCCTCACCACGAACCTCGAGCTGCTGTCGCGGTTCTCGGTCGGGTTCGCGGAGTACCTCGAGGTCGAGGAGTCCGCGATCAGCCGGCTGCTCCGCACGGGCGACGTGGTCTTCGCGATGCTCGAGCGGCAGCAGCAGAACATCGGCGTGCTGCTCCAGGGACTCACCCTCTACTTCGAGAAGTTCCCGCACGGCATCGCCCTGAACGACGGGACCGAGGCGGGCGCCTTCAAGATCTTCCTCGACTTCCACCTGCCCACGGGCGAGGGCGGCGAGGCCGGCGCGTCGTTCGGCACCGACCCCCTGCTCGACGGCCCGCCGGACAGCCCGGGGGGTGAGCGTTGAACGAGTCGCACGCCCTCCTGAAGTTCATCGCCTTCGGGATCATGTGCCTCGCCTTCTCGGCGTGGATCGTGATCGTCATCGGCAACATCTCGTTCGAGGACCGCGCCGCGTACGAGGCGGAGTTCGCCGACGTGACCGGCCTGCTGGTCAACGACGCGGTCAAGGTCTCGGGCGTCACCGTCGGCAAGATCACCGGGCTCGAGGTCGAGCCGGGAGGCACGGCGCTGGTCACGTTCGAGATGGACGAGGACGTCGCGGTCCCCGAGGACTCCGCGGTCATCATCCGCTGGCGCGACGTCTTCGGCCTGCGCTTCCTCTACCTGGAGCCGGGCGACGGCGAGCCGGTCGAGCCCGGCCACCGCTTCCCGCTGGAGCAGACCGACTCCCCCGCCGACCTCGGCCTGATGCTCCAGCGCATCACCCCCGTCATGTCGGCCCTCGACCCCGAGCAGCAGAACCAGGTGCTCGAGGCGCTGTCCGAGGCGCTGATCGGTCGCACCGACGAGGTCCAGGACCTCATCCGTCGGGGCGCGTCCCTCACCCAGACGATCGCGAGCCGTGACCAGGAGCTGCGGCGGCTGCTCGACAACGCCGCCACCGTCGTCGACGCCTACGCCGACCGCGAGTCCGACCTGCGCGCGCTCCTCGACAGCTTCGCGGAGGTCTCCGAGTCGGTCGCGGCGCGCAACGACACGCTCGAGCAGGCCATCGTGCGCATCGCGGAGGGTCAGGAGGAGCTCCGGCGGATGGTCGACGCCAACGACGAGAACATCCACGGCAGCCTCGACGAGCTCGACCGCATCACGTCGGTGCTGTCGAGGAACCACGAGAACCTCGAACGGCTCGTCTCCTCGAGCGGGCGCGGGTTCGTGTCGTACCACCGTCTCTCGCGTCTCGGCCAGTGGTTCCAGATCCGGGCCGTCGGCTTCAGCTCGGACTACGAGACCATCAACGCCGAGCGTGGCGCCGAGCTGCCGCCGACGGACGGCTCGGGCCGCTACCCGCGACCCGCGGAGCCCAGCAACGACTCGACCAGCAGCAGCCTGCGGTCGATCTTCGCGGTCCAGGGGGCGCGCCGATGATGCTCGAGCGCAACCAGGCCGTCATCGGCTTCATCGTCGGCGCGCTGATCCTCGCCGCGACCGCGTTCGCCGTAGGGATGAGCGGTGGGATGTTCAAGCCCGGCGAGGAGCTCGAGGCCGTCTTCACCGACGCCGCCGGGCTCGGGACCGGGGACTTCGTCGTCGTCGCCGGCATCCGCGTGGGCGAGGTGCTCTCGGTCGAGATCGACGGGGACGTCGCCCGGGCGCGCTTCACCCTGCAGTCCGGTGGCGTCCCCAAGGACTCGACCGCATCGATCATCATCCGGAACACGCTGGGCAAGCGCGCCATCCGTCTCGAGCCCGGCAACGACACCGAGTACCTCGCCGCCGGCGACGTCATCCCGCTGGAGCGGACGAGCACGCCCGTCGACCTCCCCGAGCTCGGCGACCGCTCGGCCGAGCTCCTCGGCGAGCTCAACGTCGAGGCGCTGCAGGGGCTCATCACCGCGGTCGCCGACGTGACCGAGGGCAACCGCGAGGACGTCACCCAGCTCCTCGACGGGCTCGACAAGGTCACCAAGATCATCGCGGACAAGCGCGAGGAGCTCGGTCAGCTGATCGACCGCTCCGAGGTCCTGATCGACGCTGCGGCGTCGAAGGACCAGGAGATCGTCCGCATCATCGACGCGTTCGGCTCCACCCTCGACACGCTCGCCGACCGCCGCAGCGACATCCAGCGGCTCCTGAGCGAGACCGCGGCGGCCAGCAACATCACCGCCGACCTCATCGAGGACCGCCGGAGCCAGCTCGACCGCATCCTGTTCGAGCTGAACGAGGACCTCGCCATCATCGACGCGCACCAGGTCGACCTCGCGCACGCGTTCGCGTACTCGGGCGTGGGGGTCTACGGCTTCGCGTCGATCGGCTACGCGGACGGGCCGGCCCAGCGGGACACGACCGGATGGGGGAACGTGTTCGTGACCGGCCTCGGCGAGCTCGGGATCCAGGCGGCGTTCGGGTGCGGAGGCGCGCTCGACGAGGCGCTGACCCAGGTCATCGGCCCCGATCCCACCTGCGAGGGCGAGCCCGACACGGTCGGCACCGTCGAGGAGGACGAGGACGAGGGCGGCGCGGGCTCCGCAGCGACGCCCACGGTGCCCGACCCGCTCGAGGCGCCGGAGGTCTACGGCGGCATCGACCGGCTGTTCCAGCTCCCGGACGCGGAGGGTGACCGATGAGGCGGCTCCTGCGGCCCCGTGCGGCCATCACGGTCGTGGGGATGCTCGTGCTGTCCCTGACGGCGTCCGCCTGCGGGCTCCTCGGCAGCGGCGATGCCTACACGGTGAACGCCGAGTTCTCCCGCGCCTACAACCTCTTCCCGGGGTCCCCCGTCCGCGTCCTCGGCGTCGACGTCGGCAAGATCGCCGACCTCCACGTCGAGCCCGGCAAGGACACCGTGCGCGTCGAGATGCTCATCGACGAGGGCGTCGAGATCCCGGCCGACGCCGGCGCGCTCGTGATCCCCGAGGCGCTCCTCGGCGAGCGCTACGTCCAGCTGGAGCCGGCCTACACGGGGGGCGAGACGCTCGAGGACGGTGGGGTCATCCCGCTGGAGCGCACGGTCGTGCCCTACGAGTTCGACGAGGTGCTCGAGAGCCTCAACCAGTTCGTGGGTGGGCTCGAGCCCCCCGAGGTCGGGCGCATGTTCGACAACGTCGCCGAGGTCATCGACGGGCAGGGCGCGACGCTCGGCAAGGTCATCGACCAGGCTGCCGTGGCGATCGAGGTCCTCGCCGAGAACGACGAGGAGTTCGTCTCGCTCGCCGGCCGCCTCGCGGACCTCAACGAGACGCTCGCGACGCGGGACGAGGCCATCGGCCCCATCCTCGAGGACTGGAACACCGTGGCCAGCACCCTCGCCGACGAGCGCACCGACATCGACGGGGCGCTGCGCGGGCTCGTGCGGCTCACCACCGAGCTCGGCTCGCTCCTCGAGACGCACCGCACCGGGCTGGAGGAGGACTTCGAGGTCCTGACGCGCGTCGGCCGGACCGCGCAGCGCAACCTCGACAACATCTCGCTGCTGATCCTCGGGTCGGCCGAGCTCTTCCGTCACGCCGAGCGGGTCATCGACCGCGAGCACAACTGGCTGCCGCTGCAGAACCACTCCCAGCAGCTGGGGCCGGAGCTCGCCCGGACGGTCGCCAACCGCCTGATCGGGCTGTGCGAGCGCGCCGGCATCCCGGCCGAGGAGTGCGAGGGGTTCGGGATCGTCGAGGAGATCGGCGGGAGCCTGTGCCTCGACCCGATCGTGCCGTGCCCCGCCGAGGACGAGCCCGGTGGCGCCAAGACCGTGGCGCAGGCCGTCCGTGACGTCTTCGCCGCCAACCCCGAGTTCCGCGAGGCCGTCGCGGACCAGGACGACGGCAGCGCCGACCGTGACGGCGACGGCGACCCCGTGAACGACATCGCCGACGGCTTCGAGGAGCTGCTGCGCGGCAACGACGACGTCGCGGAGGAGCGCCCATGAGCCGCCGCCCGACGCTCGTCACGCTCGCGCTCGGCCTGGCGCTGGCCCTGTCGGCCGGCGCCTGCGGGATCATCGGCGGCGACGACACGCT
>JAHWKB010000147.1 GCA_019348115.1 Actinomycetota bacterium
AGCGCTCGGGGTTCACGACGATGCGCGAGCCCGTCAGCCGGTACTCGTCGAGCTCCCCGACCGGCGTCGCGGTCGCGAAGGCGATGAAGTCCGAGAGGTCGAACGTCACGTGCAGGAGCTCGGCCAGCTCCTCCTCGTCGCGCGGGATGATGATCGGCACCCGGGCGGGCCACGCCAGGGGCCACCGCGCCCGTGCCTCGCCGAGCGCCTGTCTCGCCTCGGACAGGAGCGCCGGCACGGTGGCGGCGTCCGGGTGGTGGAGGGCGAGCACGGGCCCGTCGCTCGTCGTGACCACGGGACCGTGGTCCCAGAGGTGGTCGACGCTGACGAGGCCGAGCGGCTCCCCGTCGCGGTCGCCGGCGATGCGCCACCCGTCCGGGGTCTCGACCACGGTCAGGAAGAGGTCCTCGGCGGCCGGACCGAGCTCGTCGTAGCCCTCGAGCGCGTGCTCCTCGACGACGTAGACGACCTGCACCGGGTCGCTGTAGGCGTCGCGGACCCGGGCGGTGGCGAGGTCGGGCAGGGAGGGGTCGACCCGCAGGGAGTAGTGCGACAGCGGGACCTGCCGGAGGTTGTCGACGCGCGCCAGCCAGCGCGCACCGAACGGGCCCGCCGGCGCGAACAGGGTCCCGCGGACGGCGTCGACGTCGCCGGCGAGGAACCCCGCCGCCGCGCGGTCGAGGACGTCCTGGATGGCCGCCTCGTCGCGGACGCGGGGCCCGGGGGGCGCCTCCGCGACCGGGGGCGCCGCGGCGACGGCGACGGCAGCATCGCCGAGGTCGCGCACCGTGCGCGTCGGACCGGCGCAGCCCCCGAGGAGGAGGCCGAGCGCGCCGGCGACCGCGACGGCGCGCACGGCCGGCGGCCGGCGGGACGGCGGACGGCGCTCGGCGGTGGAGGTCATCGCTCTATCGTTGCAGACCTGGGCCGTCACCCCCGGCGGTCCACCCTCCCGCCGACCGACGGACGCTCCATGGACCCCGCGCTCCTCGCCCGCCTCCTCGCCGGCGGCCGCGTCGCCATCGGCCTCGCGCTGTTCGTCGCCCCGCGCCAGGCGGCACGGACCTGGATCGGCGACGGCGTCGATCAGGCGGGGACGCGCATGGCGGTCCGCGGGCTCGGGGCGCGTGACGTCGCCCTGGGCGCCGGCCTGCTGACCGCGCTCGAGGCGGGCGGGGCGACCCACCGGTGGCTCGAGGCGGGCGCCGTGGCGGACCTCGCGGACGCCACCGCCGTCCTGATCGCGCGTGACGAACGGCCGGCGGGCATCGTCGCGGCGACGCTGGGGATCGCCGGCGGGGCGGCCGCACTGGGCCTCTGGTTGCGTCAGCGCCTCGGGGAGGGGGCGTGACGACGTGGGCGCGGCAGGTGTCGAACCTGCTACCTCTCGCGTGTGAGGCGAGCGCTCTCCCGTTGAGCTACGCGCCCGGGAGTCGCGCACGGTAGCGGCGCGCCCCGGGCCCCGCCAACCGCTCCGCGGGCCCCGCAGGGAGGCCGCGGGCCGTCAGACGCCGGCTTCCCGACGCAGCCCCTCGAGGGGTGCGGCGAGGTCGGCGAGGTCGACGGCGGAGACGCCGTCGCCCCGCCACGGGTCGTCCCGCTGCCCCAGCCGCCGCCGGAGGTTGGTCACCGTGTACCGGCGCGGCTCGACCCGTGACAGCTCGTCCCAGGCGATGGGCGTCGCGACCGGTGCGGTCGGTCGGGCACGGACGGAGTACGGCGCCACGGCGGTCTGTCCGTAGGCGTTGCGCCCGACGTCGATGAGGACGCGGCCGTCGCGGGCGGCCGTGCGCGTCTCGGTCGTCAGCCGGTCCGGGTGCCGGGCGGCGAGGACGGCCGCCACCCCGCCGGCGAACGCGCCCGTCTCCTCGAAGGTCCGGGGGCCGGTCAGCGGGAACGACACGTGGAAGCCCTTGCTGCCGCTGGTCTTGCAGCGGGTCGCGATCCCGAGCTCCCCCTCGAGGAGCCCACGCACGGCACGGGTCGCCCAGCGGACCTCGGCGACGTCGCTCCCCTCCGGCGGGTCGAGGTCGAACAGGACCGTGTCGGGCTCCTCCAATGCGGCGGCCGTGGACAGCCACGGGTGGAGCTCGATCGTGCCGTGGTTGGTGAGGAACAGCAGGTCCGCGACGTCCTCCACCACGGCGTGGGTCTTGACGCCGCCCTGCCGGAGGGGGACGTCGACGGCCCCCAGCCAGTCGGGGGCGTGCTCGGGGCGCGACTTCTGGAAGAACCCCTCCCCGGACAGGCCGGACGGGAAGCGCTTGAGCGCGACGGGGCGCCCGCGGAGGTCGCGGAGGAGCAGCTCGGCGTGGTCGTCGACGTACGCGAGGAGCTCGCCCTTGGTCACGCCGACCTCCGGGAACAGGACGCGGTCGAGGCTCGTCAGCCGGACGTCGCGTCCGGCGACGGTGCGGACCGTCATCGGTCTCCCTCCGCGGCTGCGGTCAGCTCGCCTGGCGGGCCTCGACCGGCTCGCTGGCCTCCAGGGCCGCGACGAGCTCGGCCTTCGTCATGCCGGAGCGGCCCTCGATGTCGCGCTCGACCGCGAGGTCGTAGAGCTGGGCCTTCGTGAGGTCGCGGTAGGCGACGGTCCTCCCGTCGGCGGTCGCCGCCTCGGTGCCCGCCCCGGACGCCGCGGCGTCCTTCCCGGCGGAGAGGCTCCGCTCGAGTGCGGCCATGAGGTCGATGACGTCGCCGTCGTCCGTCGCCGGCTCGGGGATCGCGACGTCGCGGCCCTCGGCCTTCTGCTCGAGGAAGGAGACGACCCGCTCGTGGTGGCGGTCCTCGTACTGGGCGGGGTCGAACGCGGTCGCGAGCGACTCGATGAGGCGCTCGGCCATGTCGAGCTCGCGCTCGTTGACCTCGACGTCAGCGGCGAACTCGAGCTCGTTCAGGTCCTCGACGGGCCGGATCTCGTCGGCGTAGTTCATCGTGTTGGCGACGAGGTGGCCGTCGGTGGCACGGAGGGCCACGAGGTACTCCTTCGTCCGCATCACGAAGGACGCGATGGCGACCTTGTCGGCCTTCTCCATCGCCTCGACGAGCAGCCGGTAGGCCTTGCCCGCCGTCCTGCCCGCGGGGGTGAGGTAGTAGGGCCGGTCGTAGTACAGCGGATCGATGTCGGCCCGGTCGACGAAGTCCCGGATGTCGATCGTGCGCGACGCCTCGGGGTCGAGGCTCTCGAGCTCGTCGCGCTCGACGAGGACGTAGCGCCCCGCGCCGACCTCGTAGCCCTTCACGATGTCCTCGTACGCGACCTCCTCGCCCGTCTGCTCGTCGACCCGCTTCTGGCGTACGCGGGCACCGGTGTCGCGGTGGAGCTGGGTGAACCGGATGTCGTGCGAGCTCGTCGCCGGGTAGAGCTTCACCGGGACGCTCACGAGCCCGAAGCTGATGGCACCTGACCACATCGAACGGGGCATGCGTGGCCTCCTCGTCGTCCTCCCCATCGTCGCGGTCGGAGCGCCCCGCGGGCGCCCGCGACCTGTCCCCGAGGCCCCCGACGGCAGCCGCGCCCCGTCCGTCCGGCCGGGTCAGCGTGCCGCCGTCGCCAGCGCCTCCGAGAGCTCCCGGATCGCAGCGGTCTCGGCCCGCAGGGGCGCGAGGACGAGCGTCGTGGCGCGGTCGCGGAGCGCCGTGGTCACCGCGGCGTCGAGCCGGCGGCGGTGGCGACGCGCGCCGCGACGGACCGCCCGGGTCCGCACCGCGCCGAGCAACAGCCAGGCGGCGAGACCGCCGAGGAGCAGCGCCGTCGGGAGCCCGACCGCTCCGACGACGTCCGGGCTCGGCAACGGGGGGAGCTGGAGCCACACGAGCACGCCGGAGGCGAACAGCCACCCGGCACCGACGAGCAGCACCGTCTCGACGAGGGTCCACAGCACGGAGACCGCCGTCCACCACCGCCGCGGTCGCGGGGTGAGCTCGAGTCGTCCGAGGTCGCTGGCGAGGGCGGTCGCGAGCGCCGTGCCGCGCTCCTCGGCGAGGGCACGCAGGGGTGGTCGCCAGCGGGTGTCGGCATCCGCGGTGGCGGCGTCGACGAGCTCGAGGAGGGCGTGGCGGACGCCGACGGGGAGCTCGCCGGCGGGGCCCCGCAGCTCGACGGCACGCCGCCGCGCGCGCTCGGTCCGCCAGCGACGGAGCGGCCGGATGACGCGGGCGAGGAGGCCGAGGAGGACGCCGGAGAGGAGGGGCCGCGTGCCGGCGCGTGCGTCCTGGAGGTAGGCGCGCTCGCCGTCCTCCGCGACGCCGGCGACACCGACCGCCGCCGCCATCGCGCGGAGCAGCGCGGGCGAGGACGACGCCGGCTCGGACGGCGGGGGGTCGACGCGCGCCCCGACGTCGCGCGCCACGGTGACGACGTCGGCGGCGATCCGCGACGCGATCGCGTGCCGCGCCGAGACCTCGGTCCGGAGCTCGTCGAGCAGGGCGTCCACCCCGTCGCCGGTGACGGCGGAGGTGGCGAGCACCCGCGCGGTAGCGAGGCCCTCGGCGTCGAGCAGCCCGCGGAGGTCGGCGGTCACGGTCGCGAGGTCCGCCGGCGCCAGCTCGTCGCTGCGGTTGAGCACGACCAGCAGGACGTCGGCGTGTGCCGCCAGCTCGCGCAGGTAGGTCTCGTGGAGCGCCCGCTGCGCGTACTTCAGCGGGTCGACCACCCACACGAGCACGTCGACCCGGTCGACGAAGCGGTCGACGACGTCACGGTGCGAGACGGCGACCGAGTCGTGGTCGGGGAGGTCGACGAGCACCAGCCCCTCGGGGAGCCGTCCGTCGGGTGGCACGGCCGCGCGCTCGCCGACCCGGAGCCAGTCGAGGACCGCGCCGGCGTCCTCGGCCGCTCCGACGGCGAGTCCGGTCGGCTCCGACGTCACGGGTCGGCGCGCGCCCACCTCGGCGAGCGCGCGGCCGGCGAGGGCGTTGAAGAGCGACGACTTCCCGCTGCCCGTCCCGCCGGCGAGCGCGGCGACCACGACGCGGTCGCCGCGTGCCAGCCGCTCCCCCGCCCGCGTCCGGACCTCGCCGAGCGCCGCGAGCTCGTCGGGGGTCAGGCGGTCCGGGCCGAGCGAGCGGGCACGGTCGAGCGCGGCCAGGCGGTCCTCGAGACGGGGGCTCCTCCGGCTCACCGGCGCGCGTCCGCGACGGCGGCGAGCGCGGTGGTCAGCTGCGGGACGAGCCCGGGGTCGGGCGCCGCCTCGGCGACGGCGCGGGTGGCCCGCTGCCGCTCCTCGGCCGCGATGAGGTCGAACCGTGCCGTGAGGTCCTCGCGCGCGGCGTTGATGAGCCAGCGGAGGTTCTGCGCCCCGAGCAGCTTCACGAGCAGCGTCTGGTTGGCGGCGCCGGCGGCCGTCGCGATGCCGGCCTCGGCGCCCGTGAGGCCTCCGGTCGAGGCGAGCGCGACCACGATCGCCCCGGTCGCCGCGGCGTTGACGAGCGTGGACACCCACCGTGCCCGGGTGCGGCGCTCGGACCCGGTCGTGGCGACGAGCTCGACGACGTGGTCCTGCCACTCCCGGACGGCGGCGGCCGTCCGCTCCCGGAGGTCCGGCGAGGCGGAGGTCAGGGTGGGGTGCTCGGCGAGGAGCGTCGCCCCGGCGGGTCGCCGCGACCACGCATCGGCGAGGTCCGCGGCGGCGAGATCGCCGAGCCGGACGGCGACGTCGCCCACCGTGTCGGCGACCTCGAGCTTCACCTCGCGCTCGAGTCGCTCCTCCCGGCTGTCCGCAGTGGCGTCGAGGAGCGAGCGGAGCCAGGTCCTCGCCTGCCCCGATGCCTCCTCGGCGAGGCGGAGGATGCGGTTGCCGCCGACGAAGCGGTTCCAGCGCGACAGGACCTCCTGCTG
>JAHWKB010000148.1 GCA_019348115.1 Actinomycetota bacterium
CACGAGCCGGCACACGCCAACGCCCGCCACGACGGCGGGCCACCACGGAGAACCATTGACCTCCTCCTTCGCCGACCTCGGCGTCCCGAACGACATGACCCGCGCCCTCCAGGACGCCGGGATCGACGCACCCTTCCCGATCCAGGAGCAGACGCTCCGCCACGCCCTCGCCGGGCGTGACCTCTGCGGTCGCGCGCCCACGGGCTCGGGCAAGACGCTCGCCTTCGCGCTCCCCGTCGCCGTCCGCACCGGACGTGCGAAGCCGCACCGCCCGAAGGCGCTCATCCTCACCCCGACGCGTGAGCTCGCGGCCCAGATCCGCCGCACGCTCCTGCCGCTCGCCAAGGTCCGCGACCTCCGCGTCGCGACCATCTACGGCGGCACCAACATCAAGTCCGACATCCAGGCGCTCCGCAAGGGCGTCGACATCGCCGTCGCCACCCCGGGCCGCCTCGCGGACCTCGTCCGTCGCGGCGACATCCAGCTCGGCGCGGTCGAGCTCGTCGTCCTCGACGAGGCGGACCGCATGGCCGACATGGGCTTCCTGCCCGAGGTCAAGCGCCTCCTCGACCAGACCCCGGACTCCCGCCAGACGCTCCTGTTCTCCGCGACCCTCGACGGCGACGTCGACGTGCTGATCAAGCGCTACCAGGACGACCCGGTCACGGTCGAGGTCGACACCCCCGAGGAGGAGATCGGCGACGTCCGGCACCTCTTCTGGGCCACCGACCGCGGCGACCGGCGCGCCGTGACCGCGCAGATCGTGCGCGACATCGCGCCGGCGATCGTGTTCACCCGCACCAAGCGCGGCGCCGACCGGCTCGCCAAGCAGCTCACCACCGACGGCATCAAGGCCGAGGCGATCCACGGCAACCGCTCGCAGAACCAGCGCGAGCGGGCGCTGTCGAACTTCCAGAAGGGCCGCTCGACGACCCTCGTCGCGACCGACGTCGCCGCCCGCGGCATCCACGTCGACGACGTCGCCGTGGTCGTCCACTACGACCCGCCGTCGACGGACAAGGACTACGTCCACCGGTCGGGGCGGACCGGTCGGGCCGGCAACACCGGCCTCGTCGTGTCGCTCGTCACCGAGGAGGACCACGCCGCGGTCGACACGTTCCAGAGGATCCTCGACCTCCCGCGTGGCCTGCACCAGCGCGACCACGCGCACCTCACCGCCGACGAGACGCCGGAGCCGACCATGCGCACCTCGTCCGGCGCCAGCTCGCGCCCCGCGGCGGCCCGCAGCGGCACCGGCCGCGGCGGTCACCGCTCCGGCGGCAACAGCTCGGGCAACGGGTCCGGGAACGGCTCGGGCAACGGTGGCGCCCGCACGCGCTCCACCTCGCGCGGCAAGGGCGGCTCGCGCCAGCGCGCCAGCGGCCGCCGCTGACCCAGCGATCCGAGCAGCGGACCTCAGCATCGCGAGGTCCGCTGCTCCGATCCCGTCAGCCGGGGAGCTCGCCCGTCTCGAGGAGCTCCCGGAAGCCGGCCTCGTCGAGGATGGGCGTGCCGAGCTCGACGGCCTTGTCGCGCTTGCTCCCCGGGCTGTCGCCCACGACGACCGCGGTGGTCTTCTTCGACACGCTGCCCGTGACCTTGCCGCCGCGGGACTCGATGGCGTCCCTGGCCTCGTCGCGGCTGAAGCCCTCGAGCGTGCCGGTGACGACGAAGGTCATGCCGGCGAGGAGGTCGCTCGCCGCCGCGCCGGCCGCACCCTCGGGACCGCCCGCCGCCTCGGTGTTGACGCCGAGCGTGATCATCTCGTCGACGAGTTCGCGGTTGCGGTCGGTCCCGAACCACGAGACCACGGCGTCGGCGATGACCGGACCGATGCCGTCGATGGCCTCGATCTGCTCGGGCTCGGCGTCGCGGAGCGCCTGGAGCGTGCCGAAGTGGCGAGCCAGCAGCTTCGCCACGGTGGGACCGAGGTGGCGGATGTTCAGCGCCACCAGCAGGCGGTCCAGCGGACGCCGCCGTCCCTCCTCGATGCCAGCGAGGAGGTTGTCGACCTTCTTCTCGCCGAAGCCCTCGAGCGCGAGCAGCTCGTCGCGCTTCTCGTGCAACCGGAAGACGCCGGCGAGGTCCTCGACGAGGCGCTCGTCGAGGAGCAGCTGGACGGTCTGCTCTCCGAGCCCCTCGATGTCGAGCGCCCCACGGCTCGCGAGGTGCTTGAGGGACTCGAAGATGCGGTTGGGGCAGTCGACGTTCTCGTCGAAGTGGTGTGCCTCGCCCTCGGGCCGGACGAGCTCGTTGCCGCAGAAGGGGCAGTGGCTCGGCATGGACCACGCCTCGGCGTCGGGCGGGCGCTTCGACAGCACGGGACCCACGACCTCGGGGATGACGTCGCCGGCGCGACGGACGATGACGGTGTCGCCGACGCGGACGTCCTTCGCCTGGAGCTGGATCTCGTTGTGGAGCGTGGCGTAGGTGATCTGCACGCCGCTCACGACCACCGGCTCGAGCACGGCGTACGGCGTGACGCGCCCGGTCCGGCCGACGTTCAGCTCGATCGCGCGGAGGACCGTCTGCTCCTCGATCGGCGGCATCTTGTAGGCGATCGCCCAGCGCGGGGCGCGGGCGGTGAAGCCGAGCTCGGCGCGCTGCCCGAGGTCGTCGACCTTCACCACGACGCCGTCGATCTCGTAGGTCGGATCGTGGCGGTGGCCCGTCCAGTGCTCGATGAATGCCCACACCTCGTCGACCGTGTCCACGGTCGACGTCTCGGCGGCGACGGGCAGGCCGGCGTCGGTGACCCACGCGAGCCACTGTGAGTGCCGCTCGAAGCTCATCCCCTCGAGCGCCCCGAGGCTGTGGCACCACAGGCGCAGCGGCCGCTCGCGCGTGATCTCGGGGTCCTTCTGCCGCAACGCGCCGGACGCGGCGTTCCGTGGGTTCATGAACGCCGTCTCGCCGGCCTCGATGCGGCGCTCGTTCATGCGCTCGAAGTCGTCGACGGGGTAGTAGATCTCGCCGCGGATCTCGATCACGTCCGGGACGTCGTCGACCGCGAGGCGGTACGGGACGTCGTCGAGCGTCAGGATCTGCGACGTGACCTGCTCGCCGACCTCGCCGTTGCCGCGCGTGGCCGCGACCTCGAGCACGCCGGCGCGGTACAGCAGCGAGATGCCGACGCCGTCGATCTTGAGCTCGCACACGAACCGCGGGGTGCGCTCGCCCAGACCGCGCTGGACCCGCTGCGCCCACGCCTCGAGCTCGTCGCGGCTGAACGCGTTGTCGAGCGACAGCATCGGCTCGAGGTGCCGGAACGGCGGGAACGCCGTGTCGACCGGGGCGCCCACCTGCTGCGTCGGCGACGTCGGCGTGCGGAGGTCCGGGTAGGCGTCCTCGATGGCCTCGAGCTCGCGCAGGAGCTGGTCGAACTCGACGTCCGGCATCGGTGGGTCGGACAGCACGTAGTAGCGGTACCGGGCGTCGCGGAGCACGCGGGCCAGCTCGTCGTGGCGCGCCTGCGCCTCGGCGAGCTTCGCGGGGACGTCGGGCAACTTCGGTTCCTCCGCGGTCGCCGGCGGGTCGCCGGAGCCTACTGCTCGCGGGTGACGTCCCTCGGAGCCGGGATCTGTGCACGCTCGCTCGGAACGGGTCCCAGGAAGCGTCTACAGATCCGCGAGGGCGGCGGGGCGCTCCGCGGCGACGACACGCCCACCACCGAGGCACTCCTCGCCGGCGTAGACGACGGCCGACTGCCCGCGCGCCAGCCCGAAGACGGGCTCGTCGAGCTCGACCCGAGCGCGAGGTCCGCTGCGCGGCTGCCCGATGCGCGCGGCGCCGGACGTGTCGCCGGCGACGACGCGGCCCGGGACCGGCCGACCGTGCGCGCGGACCTGGACCTCGACCGGGCCGGTGGGCGGGTCGCCGGCGATCCAGGTGACGTCGCCGAGCTCGGCCCACGACACCGCGATGGCCGCGCGCGGCCCCACGACGACGCGGTTCCTGACCGCGTCGACGTCGACGACGAACCGTCGCTCGTGCGTCCCGAGGCCGAGCCCCCGGCGCTGCCCGACCGTGTAGCGCCACACGCCGGCGTGCTGGCCCAGCACCTCGCCCGACAGGTCGACGATGTCGCCGGCGACGGTCGGCAGGCGGTCCGCGAGGTAGCCGGCGGTGTCGCCGTCCGGGATGAAGCAGACGTCGTAGGAGTCCGGCTTCGCGGCCACCCGCAGGCCCCGGGCGTCGGCCTGGCGACGGACCTCGTCCTTCGTCATCTCCCCGACCGGCAGGAGCGTGTGCGCCAGCTCGTCCGCCGTCGCGACGTACAGGACGTAGGTCTGGTCCTTGGCCGGGTCGGCGGCGCGGAACATCCGCACCCGGTCGCCGTCCCGGCGGAGGCGGGCGTGGTGCCCGGTGGCGAGGAAGTCGAATCCGAGGCGGCGGGCACGGTCGAGGAGCGCGGCGTACTTCACGCGCTCGTTACAGGTCACGCACGGGTTGGGGGTCACGCCGGTGGCGTACGCGACGGCGAACGGCTCCTGCACCTCGGTGCGGAACACCTCGGACAGGTCCCAGACGTAGAAGGGGATCCCGAGCACCTGCGCCGCCCGACGCGCGTCCTGGGCGTCGTCGAGCGTGCAGCAGCCGTGGCCCGGGACCTGCTGGTCGAGCGGGACGTCCGCGAGCTTGAGGTGCACGCCGGTGACGTCGTGGCCCGACTCGACGAGGAGCGCGGCGGCGACCGCCGAGTCGACGCCACCCGACATCGCGACCAGCACACGGCTCATCGGACCGCTCCTCCGCCGACGGCGCGGAGCTTCGCGACGGTCTCGGCCACGATGGCGATCCCGCGGTCGACGTCCTCGTCCGTGGACGTCCAGCCGAGCGACAACCGGATCGCCGCGTCGCCGTCGATGCCGGTGGCGGCGAGGACGGGGCTCGCCTTCTGCGCCCCGGCGCCGCAGGCCGCGCCGGCCGAGACGCACAGGCCGGCCTGGTCGAGCGCGAACGTGAGCGCCTCGCCGTCGACGCCGTCGATGGACACGTGCACGTGGCTGGGGAGCCGCCAGCGCGGATCCTCGGGACCGTTCCGCCGGACGCCGTCGATGGCGAGCAGGCCGCCGGCGAGCCGGTCGCCGAGCGCGACGAGCCGGTCGCGCAGCTCGGCCCGTCCGCCGGTCGCCTCTTCGACGGCCACGCCGCACGCCGCGTCGAGCGCCGCGGCGAACGTGCCCGACCGCACGCCGCGGTCCTGTCCTCCGCCGTGGGTCACCGGCACGACCGGGACGCCGCGGCGCAGGTAGGCCACGCCCACGCCGGCAGGTCCACCGAACTTGTGGGCCGACAGCGCGAGCGCGTCGACCTGCCACGCGGCCACGTCGACGCCCTGCGTCGCGAACGCCTGGACCGCGTCGGTGTGGAACGGCACGTCCCGCTCGCGCAACGCCGCGCCGATCGTCGCGACGTCGTTGACGGCGCCCAGCTCGTTGTTCGCCGCCATGACGGAGACGAGCGCGGTGTCGTCGCGGACCGCGCCGAGCACCTCCTCGACGTCGACCCGCCCGTCGCGGCCGACCGGGACGACGGTGAGCTCGAGCCCCTCGTGCGCCGCGATCCACTGCGCCGGCTCGAGCACCGCCGGGTGCTCGACCGCGCTGGTGACGACGTGGCGCCGGCCGCGCTCCATCCCCGCCCAGACGAGCCCCTTGACCGCGAGGTTGTCCGCCTCGGTCCCGCCGGAGGTGAAGACCACGTCCTGGGGGTGCGCCCCGAGGGCGCCGGCGACCCGCTCGCGCGCCTCCTCGACGGCGGTGCGGAGCGCCCGCCCCGCGGCGTGCGTCGACGACGGGTTGCCGACCTCGTCGCCGAGCCACCGCAGGAGCTCCT
>JAHWKB010000034.1 GCA_019348115.1 Actinomycetota bacterium
AGCCCTTGAGGTCCACGTCCGTCTGAGCGAGCCGGTCGTGGCACCAGGCGAGCTCGCCGGGATGGAAGCGGCCGGCGATGCCCTTCAGCCGACGGTGCTGGCCGGGGCTGGTGCCGGCGTCCTTGGCGCTGCCGCCGCCACGGACGACCAGCAGCTGGCGGAACCGGAACACCAGCGCACCGAGGAGCGCGAGCGGCGCCTCCCCGGCCTCGAGCGCGCCCCGGAGCGCCACCAGCGCCGCGGCGGGATCGCGGTCGGCGACCGCGTCGGCGACCGCGAACCCGGACTGCCTGCCGTGGCCCTCGACGGCGGCCTCGACGTGCGCCGCCGACAGGACCGCCTCGGGGGCGGCGGCCGCCACGACCTGGCCGACCTTCGAGGCGATGACCCCCGGCTCGGCCCCGGCGTGGGCCCGGAGGGCGCGGATGGCCGACGCGTCGGCCTTGCGCCCGAGCCGGCGGAACTCCTCGCCGACCAGGCGGTCCCACCCGCTGTCGTCCCAGTCCGCGGGCGCCTTCACGTCGATGCGCTCGCCGTGCTCCTTCGCGAGCTTGGCGATCTTCTGCGCCTTCGCCGTCCCACGGGCCACCAGCACCAGCACGGCCTCGTCGCTGGGTGCCGCGAGGTAGTCCTCGAGCTCGACCTTGAGGTCGCCGGCGATGGCCTCGACGCCGCGCAGCACGAGGCAGACGCGTCCACCGAACAGCGACGCGGTGCGGAGCTCGGGGAGGTGCGCGGTCTCCTGGACGTCGTGCGTCTCGACCTGCAGCTCGGGGTCGGCAGCCGTCAGCCCTTCGAGGACGCGCTCCAGCTCGCGGTGGAGCAGGAGGTCGTCGTCGCCGGCGAGGAGGTAGACGGGAGCGGCCATGGGCGGAGCGTAGCGACGGGGCCGACACCGCCCGCGGGGCCGGCGGCGGCACCGGCGCCAGGACGCCGACCTCGGCGCCGGTGGCCGGCGCCACGACCCGGATCGTGCCCTCCAGGTCCGTCCGGCGGACGACGGCGCCCATGCCCTGGAGGGCCGCCAGGGTCCGCGGATGGGGGTGGCCGTAGCGGTTGCCGGCACCGACGCTCACCAGTGCGACCCGGGCGCCGGTCGCGGCCAGGAAGGCCGGGTCGGTGGTGCCGCCGCCATGGTGCGGCACTTTGAGGACGCCGGCGCGGAGCCGTTCCGGGGCGGCGAGGAGGTCCCGCTGGGCAGGCTCCTCCGCGTCGCCGGTGAGGAGCACCGACCGCCCGCGCCACGTCACCCGCAGCACGATCGAGGTGTCGTTGGGCTCGCTGTCGGTCCAGCGGTAGGGCCGGTCCGGGGGCGGGCCGAGCACCTCGAGAACGAGGTCCGCGAGCGTCGCCCGCTGCCCGCCGACGGGCGTGACGACCGGGACGCCCCGCTCCGCCACCAGACGCGCGAGCTCGGCGGGGGCCGCGAGCTCGGTCGGGACGGCTCGGTACCAGAGGGCCCCGACCTTGCCCTGCCGCAGCACGTCCGCGATCCCGTCGACGTGGTCGGCGTGCGGGTGGCTGACGACGACCAGGTCGAGATCGCGGCGGCCGCGTGCGCGGAGCCATGCCGCGGCCCGGCCGTCACCGCCGGCGTCGACGAGGACGGTGGCCCCGGGCGACTCCACGAGGATGGCGTCCCCCTGTCCCACGTCGATCGCCGTGACCGTCAGCGAGCGGACGCCCCGGTCGAGCACGGTCGGGACGACCGAGGCGACGAGCACGAGCGCGAGGGCCGGCGCGGTGACCTTTCGCAGCAGCGTCCCCCGCCGGCTCCACAGCCAGGCGGCGGCGAGGACGATCGCGACCACGGTCAGGGGGCGGGCGAGCGTGACCACGCCGCCGCGCGAGCGCAGCACGCCGGCGACGCCGAGGACGACGGCGAGCACCGGCTGGGCGAGGGCCATCACGCCTGCGCCGGCACCGACCGAGACGACGGCCAGCAGCGCCCCGACCCCGACGACGACCGAGGCGGCGCCCGCGGCCGGGACGGCGACGAGGTTGGCGGGGACGGAGGAGAGCGGGACCTCGCCGGTCGTGACGAGGAGTAGGGGCGCGACGGCGAGCTGGGCACCGACCGTGAGCGACAGCAGCTGGGCGAGCCGGTCCGGGAGCCGCTCGAGCCGGGCCCGGACCAGCGGGGCGAGCACCAGCACCCCGGCCGTCGCGGTCGCGGACAGCAGCAGCCCGAGCGAGCCGGCGAGCGCCGGGTCGACCGCGAGCAGGACGAGCACCCCGCCCGCGAGGGCGTGCCGGGCGTCCCGACCGACACCTCGCGCGCCGGCGAGGAGCACGAGCGCGACCATCGCGCCGGCGCGGAGCACGCTCGGCTCGAACCGGGTGAGGAACGCGAACGCGAGGATGCTCACGGCGATCGCCCGCCGGCGCCCCCGCGCCCCGAGACCGACGAGCGCGCAGACGCCGGCGACCGCGGCGACGACCACCGCCAGGTTGGAGCCGCTGACGGCCGTGAGGTGCGACAGGCCGGTCGCGCGCATCGCCTCCTCGTCCTCGGCAGGCAGGAGCCGCGTGTCGCCGGTGACGAGGCCGACCGCGAGCCCGGCGGGACCACTCGGCAGCCCCCGCCCCGCCGCCTCCCGGACCCGCGCGCGCACGACCTCGCTCGCGCGTGCGGCCGGGCCCGGCGGCGCGAGCTGCCGCCACGACGTCGGAGAGAGCGTCGCCGCGACGTGGAGCCGACGGAGGTGGTCGTCGAACCCGTCGTCGCCGAGCGGCGCGGCGGAGGCCGCACCACCCCAGGTCGACCCGAGCACCGGAGGCTCGCCGTGCCCGCGGACGAGCGCCCGCTCACGCGTGGGGACGCCGCCGACATCGTGCAGTCGGACCACGGCCCACCAGCCGTACGGGGTGGCTCGCGGCTCCACGACGACCCGGCCGACCACCTGCCGCGTCCCGCCCGCGGCCGCGAGGTCGGCCAGCGGTCCGTCCTCGAGCGCGAGACGGTGCATGCCGCCCGTGCCGGCGAACACGAGCGCGGTCGCCACGAGCGCCACGGCCGTCGAGCGACGCCACACCGCGAGGGCTCCCAGCAGGGCCCCGGCCGTCGCGGCCGCCACGGTCCACCGTCCGGTCGGGGCGAGGGACCACCCCGCGAGGGCACCGGCCAGCGCGGCCAGCGCCATCGCCGGCAGCGCCCCGAGCGGCCCGCCCGTCATCCGACCGCGACCAGCTCGGCGAGCGACTGGAAGGTCCGCTCGCCGATGCCGCTCACCTCACGCAACTGCCCGACCTCCGTGAACGGGCCGTGCTCGTCGCGGTAGGCGACGATCCGCTCCGCCAGGACGGGGCCGACGCCCGGGAGCTCCTCGAGCTCGCCGGCCGTGGCGCGGTTGAGGTCGATGCGGCCATCCGCGGTGGTCGCGCCGCCGCCCCCTCCCGCAGGCGGGCCTCCGCCGGACCCCGAACCGGGCAGCGCGACCACCGGCACCACGATCTGCTCGCCGTCGCTCACCAGACGGGCGAGGTTCAGGCCACCGGGATCGGCGTCCCGGGTCAGCCCCCCGGCGGCGCGCACCGCATCCGCCACGCGTGCGCCGGCGGGGAGCATCAGCACCCCCGGCGTCGTCACCGCTCCGGTCACGTGCACGGTCAGCTCGGCCGGGCCGCCGGCCGGCGCGAGCACGGAGCCCGCCGGCGCCCCGACGGTGACCGACGATCCGGCGACCGCCCCGTCGCCCGGCGGGGCGTCTCCCGACGGGCGCGACAGGACGACCGCGACGGCGACCACGCCGGCGAGCAGCACCGCCAGCCCGGCGAGCTCGGCGGGCGTCGCGCGGAGCCGGGCGGCGAGTGCGGGCAGCAGGTCGTCGGACACGCCCGCGAGCGTCCCGCCCAGGACCGCCCGCCGCCGGTCGGAGCGGGCGACGGCTGTGGACGGCGGTCAGCGACGCTCGGGGAGGACGGAGACGGCGACGGTGCCCGGGCCGGTGTGGGTGCCGACGACGGGCCCGATGAACGCCTCGAGCCGGTCGGCCACGTCGACGTCGTCCTCGATCGCCTCCCAGACGGCCTCGGCGCGGTCCGGGGCCATCGCGTGCGACACGGCGACCTGGACGGGCCCGCCGTCCGCGACCTCGGCCGCGAGCGCCGCGACGCGGCCGACGGCGCGGCTCCACGTCCGGGTGCGCTCGAGCACCTCCACGCGACCGTCGACGATCCCGAGGATGGGCTTGACCCGCAGCACGTTCCCCACGATCGCCTGCGTGCCGGTGAGGCGACCTCCCCGCCGCAGGTAGTCCATGGTGTCGACGACGACGAACGAGCGGACGGCTGCGGCCGCCCGGTCCGCCGCCTGGATGACCTCGTCGACGCTGCCGCCGCCGGTCGCCACCTGGTGCGCAGCGAGCACCACGAGCCCGAGCCCCGTGCCGACCTGCCGGCTGTCGACGACGTGGACGGGTAGCGGCGCCTGCTCCCCCATCGTCCGTGCGACGGACACCGTCCCGGACAGCGCGCCGGAGACGTGGATCGAGACCACCGCGTCGGCGCCGTCGTCGGCCGCGTCGGCGTAGGCCTCCTCGAACCACCCCGGCGCGGGCTGCGCGGTCGTCGGCAGCTCGTCCGCGGACGCGAGCCGCTCGTAGAACTCCTCGTCGGTGATCGTGATCCGGGAGATGAACGTGCGGTCGCGGAAGGTCACCGACATCGGGACCACGCGGATCCCCAGCTCCTCGATCAGGGGACGGGGCAGGTCGGTGGTGGAGTCGGTGACGACCGCGACGTCGGCCATCAGCTGCCGTCCCTGGCCAGGAAGCCGGCGATCGTCGCGTTCACGCGCTCGGGGTGCTCGAGGTGCAGGAAATGGCCGGCGCCGGGGACGATCTCGATGAGGCTCGCCGGGTGGGTGAGCACGTCGCGGGCGGCCTCGGCGTAGCGCACGCCGATGCAGCCGTCGTCGCTGCCGTGGAGGTAGAGCGTCGGGCGCGTCGGCACCAGCGAGGACGGCGGCGTCGAGACGCGCAGCAGGTCGAGGCCGCGGTAGTAGGCGACCGCCGACCGCAGCGCGTCCGGGCTCCGCAGCGACGAGCGCACGTGCTCGACGTCCTCGGTGCCGTCGAGGTCCGGCGACCAGTCGCGCCACAGCCGTGCGACGAGCGCGAGGTCGTTGCGTGCGAGGAGGCGCTCGGACCCGGGCGTCTTCAGCGCCGCGATGTACCAGCTGCGGCGGGCCTGGGCCGGGTCGCGGCGGGCGCCGGCGAGCGCGGGGTCGGGCGGGACGGCGAGCGTGACCAGTCGCGCCCAGCGGCCGGGTGCGGCGGCGACGGCGCGGTAGCCGGCGAAGGCGCCCCAGTCGTGGCCGACGAGCACGGCGTCCCCGTCGCCGTCCAGCGCCCGGTGCAGCGCGTTGGCGTCCGCGGCCAGCGTGTCGCCGTCGACCGTCCTGCCGTCGTGCGGGGCCGTCGGGGCGTAGCCCCGCATCCACGGAGCGATGACGCGGTAGCCCAGGTCGGCCAGGCGCGGCGCGAGGTGGCGCCACGTGTGCGCGGTGTCGGGGAACCCGTGGAGCAGCAACGCCAGCGGCCCGTCCGCCGGCCCCGTCTGCAGGTACGCGAAGCGGAGGCCGTTGGCCTGCACGAAGCGGGCACCCATCAAGCGGGACGGACGACGAAGTTCACGAGCTTGTCCGGGACCACGATCGTCTTCACGACCGTGACCCCCTCGAGGTGCTCGGCCACGTTGGGGTCGGCCGTCGCGGCCGCCTCGATGGCGTCCTGCGTCGATCCCACCGGCAGGGCGATCCGGCCACGGACCTTGCCGTTGACCTGGACGACCATCTCGACCTCGTCCTGGACGAGGAGGGACAGATCGGCCGTGGGCCACCGCTGGGCGTGGACGCTCCCGTCGTTGCCGAGCCGGCGCCACAGCTCCTCGGTGATGAACGGCGCGATCGGTGCGAGGAGCAGCAGCACGGTCTCGAGCGCCTCGCGACGCGGCGCGCCGCCGACGCCCTTGCGCTCGGCGTCCATCACCGCGTTGGTCAGCGTCATCATCTTCGCGATCGCGGTGTTGTACTTGCGCGCCTCGTAGTCGTCCGACGCGCCGGCGATCGCGACCGCCGCCTCGCGGCGCAGCGCCGCGGCCTCGTCCTCCGGGCCGTCCTCACCCGGGTCGGCGAGGTGCTCGACGGTGAGCCGCCACACGCGCGAGAGCCACTTGTGCATGCCCGCCGGGGAGACGTCGGCCCAGTCGATGTCGTCCTCGGGCGGCGACGCGAACAGCATCGTCGCGCGGAGCGTGTCGGCCCCGTAGGTGCCGTAGACCTCGACGGGCGCGACGAGGTTTCCCCGCGACTTCGACATGCCGGCGCCGTTGAGGATCACCTGGCCCTGGTTGAGGAGGGCCCGGAACGGCTCGTCGGCCGAGAGGTGGCCGCGGTCGCGGAGCGCCTTGGTGACGAAGCGGGCGTAGAGGAGGTGCAGGATCGCGTGCTCGACCCCGCCCGTGTACTGATCGACGGGCAGCCAGCGGTCGGCGGCGTCCTTGGGCCATGCCCGCTCGTCGTCGTTCGGCGACAGGAAGCGCAGGAAGTACCACGAGGAGTCGACGAAGGTGTCGAGGGTGTCGGTGTCGCGGACGGCGTCCTCGGACCCGCAGCCCGGGCACGGGACGTGCTTCCACGTCGGGTGCATCGCCAGCGGTGAGCCGGAGACGGTGAAGTCGAGGTCGTCCGGGAGGGCGACGGGGAGATCCTCGGCGGGGACGCCGACCTCGCCGCAGGACGGGCAGTGGATGACGGGGACGGGCGGGCCCCACGAGCGCTGCCGCGAGACGAGCCAGTCGCGCAGGCGCGTGTTGACCTTGGCGCTCCCCCACCCCTTGGCCTCGACGTCGCGGATGATCGCCGTCTTGGCCTCCTGGTAGGGCAGCCCGTCGTACTCGCCGGAGTTCACCATCACGCCCGGACCGGTGTAGGCCTCGGTCATCGTGTCGGCGTCGAGCTCGTCGAGGAGGTTGCCGTCCTCGTCGGTCGGCCGGATGATGACCCGGATCTCGAGGCCCTCCTGGCGGGCGAAGTCGAAGTCGCGCTGGTCGCCGACCGGCACCGCCATGATCGCGCCGGTGCCGTAGTCCATCAGCACGTAGTCGGCCGCGTAGGCGGGGATGGCCTCGCCGGTGAACGGGTTGGTGACGTCGAAGTTCAGGCGGACGCCGCGCTTGCTCCCGTCGGCGGACGACGACTGCCGCTCGATCTCGGAGCGCTTCGACACCTCGTCGAGGAAGGCGTCGTAGTCGACGTCCCCGGCCATGCGCTCGCGGACGAGCGGGTGCTCGGGGGCGAACACGAAGTAGGTCGCACCGAAGATGGTGTCGGGGCGCGTGGTGTAGACGACGACCTCGTCGGCGCGGTCGTCGGCGGTGCGGAACGTGATCTCGGCGCCCTCGGAGCGACCGATCCAGTTGCGCTGCATGAGCTTGACGCGCTCGGGCCAGTCGATCGTGTCGAGGTCGGCCAGGAGCTCGTCGGCGTAGTCGGTGATGCGGGCGAACCACTGCGTCAGGGGCTTGCGGACCACGACGTCGTCGGAGCGCTCGCAGCGGCCGTCGATGACCTGCTCGTTGGCGAGGACCGTCTCGCAGCCCGGGCACCAGTTGACCAGCGCCTCACGCCGGTACGCGAGCCCGGCGTCGAGGAGCTCGAGGAAGATCCACTGCGTCCAGCGGTAGTACTCCGGGTCGCAGGTGTGCAGCCGCGTCGACCAGTCGAACGAGTAGCCCAGGCGGACGATCGTCGAGAGCTGCTCCTCGATGTTGGCGTACGTCCACTCGCGCGGGTCGGCCCCACGGGACTTCGCCGCGTTCTCGGCCGGCAGCCCGAAGGCGTCCCATCCGATCGGGTTCAGGACGTCGAAGCCCTGCATCCGCTTGTGCCGCACGAGCGCGTCGTGGATCGAGAAGATCTCGGCGTGCCCCATGTGCAGGTCGCCCGACGGGTACGGGAACATCGTGAGCGCGTAGAACGGCTCACGGTCCGGGTCGGAGCGGAGGCTGTAGGTGCGCTCGTCGTACCAGCGCTGGGCGATCGGCCCCTCGATCGCCAGGGGGTCGTAACGCTCGACGTCGCTCATCGATCCGGTTCTGGTGGGAGGGGCAGGGAACGCCGGCGAGGGTAGCCGAGCGCCCCTAGGCCCCTTCCTCGGTCGCCCCCGCGGCGCCGTCGTCCCCGTCGTCACAGAGGGACGGGTTCCACACGCCCTGCTCGCGCTCGCGCGCGAACTCCTCGGCAGCCGCGGCGTGCTGGCGACGGTCGCCGGTGTCGTCGCCCAGCTCGGCGTAGCCGCGTGCCAGGACCTCGCCGTTGACCCACAGGCCGCGGGACCACAGGTGGACCGGCACCCCGTCCGGATCGTCGGTCTCGGCCCCTTCGGCGAGGACGAAGCTCACGTCGTGGGCGCCGCGGACGATGCCGCGGAGGTGGGTCTTCGACGTGCCCGCGAGGCACTCCTCGTCCGCCGGCGACGGGGCGTCCACGCCGGCGAGCCGGAAGCGCGCGTTCTCGCCCTCGGGCAGATCGGTGCCCCCCGCGTCCTCGACGCGCGCGAAGAACGTGGCCCCGTCGGCGATCTTCGACACCGACAGGGTCCCGGCCGCGAGCGGTTGCGGGGCGCCCCCGCCGAACCCGCTGGCCCCGATCCGGACGGGCTGGAAGCCCGTGTCCGCGTCCTGCACGCCACCGTCACCGCCGCACGCCACCGCCAGCACCGTCGCGCCGGCCAGCATCAGCGCCGCGACCCTCGTCCTCATCCATGCACTCCCTGCGGGTCCTCGCGACCTTCGGACGCGCATCGTGGCGCATCGGTTGCGTCCGGGCGAGGAACGGACCCAGGTTCGAAGGCTCGTCCGGCCTCGGGTATGCTCCGCCCCCGCACGGGCCGGTAGCGCAGTCCGGCAGCGCACCTCCATGGCATGGAGGGGGTCGTGGGTTCAAATCCCATCCGGTCCACTCGTGTGCACGACCGGGAACCCCCGTCAGCATCAACTGGCGGGGGTTCCTCGCGTTCCGGTACGTGGGCGCTCCGGACGGCCATCCAGGACAGGGACGGCGCACCGACTGCGAGGGTCCACCGACGCCGACGGAGCCGCCTCGTTCAGTCCTGCTCGGGGTCGCGCTCGTAGGTCGTGGGCGTGCCGATCTCATGGGTCGAGGTGGAACCGCCCTCGGGCAGCTCCTCCGGGTCGGGGTCGCGTTCCCAGAACGACACCGGCGCCGGGAAGGCCCTCGCGAGGAAGCTCGCCATCTGGTCGCGGCGGACGGGATCGCCGGGGCAGTAGCGGACGCCGCTGGCGTCGCAGCCCGAGGTGATGCCCTGCTCGGCCACCGTGTTGATGTTCCCGAAGTGGGACGACGTGGGCAGGACATCGACGAACTTCACGTCGGATCGCGGTGCGAGCTGGAGCGCCCGCGAGAGGAACGTCGCCATCTGGCCCCGTTTGACGGCATCGTCCGGGCAGTAGCGACCCTCGGCACAGCCCTGGGCGATGCCGGCAGCGACGAGGGCGTTGATCGCGCCGGCGTGCAGGGAGCGGGGATCGACATCCTCGAACCGGTTCGAGACCACCGGAGCGAGCCCGACCGCGCGTGCGATGAAGGTCGCCATCTGGGCCCGGGTCACCTGCCCCGCGGGGCAGTACCCGTCGAAGCGACACCCGGAGGCGAGGTCCGCCAGCCACGCCTGCTCGATGGCGCGACGGTGCGTGTTCGAGCCGATGTCAGCGAACAGCGGGAAGCCGTCCGTCGGCCCCTTGAGGAAGTTGAAGGTCACCCACAACTTCCCCGTGCCCACGACGAGCACGCCGACCCCGACCTGGTTGAAGTCCCCGAGGACGTTGGCCTTGTGCGGTGGGGAGTCCATGAACGCCTGGTGGAGCCGGTCGACTGCGGCAGCCAGGGAGTCGCCCTCCCGGTAGGAGATCCAGCCGACGTTCTCGCCGAGCCGCGTCCACGTGCCGTGGACGTGGTCGGGGATGTCGGGGCGGTGGGACATCGTGTCGCGCGCCGCCATCTGGGCCGACCAGTCACGCGCGATCCGCACCATCTGGAGGTTCACCTGCACGGTGGCGAGGCCGAGGGTGGCGCGCTCGCGGTTGATGTGGTTGGTGAACCGTTGCTCGGCGCCCACCCAGTCGGACGACGCCACGGCCGGGACCGGTGCCAGCAACGTGGCGAGCAGCGCCAGAGCGAGCGCGAACGTCGTCAGGACACGCCCGCCGGTCACGGCGACGGACGGGGATGCGTCGACCGCCGGGGCGCTGTCCTTGCTCGTCATCAGTTGCTCCTCGCTCGGGGCTGGCTCAGGCCGGAGG
Source organism: Actinomycetota bacterium (assembly GCA_019348115.1). Classification (GTDB taxonomy): domain Bacteria; phylum Actinomycetota; class Nitriliruptoria; order Nitriliruptorales; family Nitriliruptoraceae; genus JAHWJY01. The sequence continues at coordinate 10,324 of JAHWKB010000034.1, forward strand.
CGCCGTGACGTTCATGTCGACGAGCACGTCCAGCGCCCGGGCGACGAAGGACGCCATCTGGTCGCGCCGGACCGGCGTCCTCGGGTCGAACCGCTGCGGCGCCACTCCGGCGGCGATCCCTGAGGCCGCCGCGGCATCCACGTTCGGCTCGTGGACCGAGGTCACGTCAGGGAAGCGATCCTGGATCCCCGGCAGGGCCAGGCTGGAACGGTGCTCGTAGGTACGGATCAGGAACGTCGCCATCTGCTCGCGGGTCACGCTCGACGCCGGCGCGTAGGCCGTGTCCGTGACCCCCTTGACGATGCCCGCCTCGGCCAGCCGGTTGATGTTGTCCTCGTGGGCCGTGCCGTCGTCGTCGTCGAAGTGGTCTCCGCTGGGATCCGGCAGGCTGCCGCCGCTGCGTCGGATCAGCTCGGCGAGGAAGCTCGCCATCTGGCCGCGGTTCACGATGCCGGACGGGGTGTAGTCCCCGTCGTCGCTTCCCTGGGTGATCCCCCACCACGCGATGCAGTCGATCGCTTCGGCGTGCGGGTTGCGGTCGTCGACGTCCTGGAATGCCCCGCCGGCGACCCGGTCGGGCGGACAGGCGTCGTCGATGGAACGGCTCCCCAGCGCGTCGGGTTCCGCCACGAGCACGGCCGTCGTCCGCTCCACGAGGTGGTCGTGCGCGTCCCTCACCGATGCGGTGATGAGGTGCACGCCCGTGGAGAGCCTGGCTCCCACGCTGCCACCGGTGCCGAGGTCCCCGTCCCGGTCGGAGCGCCACCGCACCCGCGACCGGATGTCGCCGTCCTCCACGTCGACGGCGAGCGACACGAGCTGTGCGTCGCGGCCCGCGAGGAGCTGGCTCTCCGGGACGGGCGCGATCACCCTCAGCTGGGGATCGCTGTCGGTCGACGGCGGCGCCGCCGGCTCGGGCTCCTGCGGGATGTGCGGATCCTCGCCGGTGGTCCCCCCCGTCGATCCGTTGGCGGTTGTGACGCGGACGAGCCCGGACATCCGAACGTTCGCGCCGCTGCTGTCGGTCACGGACGCCACGATGGTGTGGTCGCCCACGTCGGTGAGCTGGACGTCGAGGGCCGTGCCGGTGCCGAGCCGGCCGACGACGCTCGAGGTCCACACGATGGCGGTGCCGAGATCGCCGTCCTCGGCGTCCCGGGCGCTCGCGCGGAGGGCCACGGTGTCGCCGGCGGCGACGGTGAGCCCGTCCTGGGGCGAGGTGACCTCGAGCGTGGGAGCCGTGTTCGCCGTGAGTCCGGCACAGGTGAGGTGGAGCATCGGCGCGATCGAGACCGAGTCGGTGTAGCCGCAGGCGGCGGTGGACGCGACGGAGAACTGGTCGAGGAGGGCCTGACGGACCGTCGCCGCCCGCGTCGTCGAGCGCGCGACCCCGGCGGTTGCGATGTAGAGGGCGGCCGCGCCGGCGACGTGCGGCGCGGCCATCGAGGTACCGGTGCTGACGCGGTAGCCGCCGCCGGGCGCGGTGGAGCGGATGCAGCTGCCGGGAGCGACGAGGTCGACGACGGCGCCGTAGTTGGAGTAGGACGCGAAGCTGTCGTCGGCGTCGGGGAGGCAGGTGCTCGCGGCGTGGTTCCCGGCTGCGCCGTCGTAGTCGGACATGGCCGCGACGGCGATCACGTCCGGGTGGTTGGCCGGCGAGAAGCCGCCGGCGTCCGTGCCGGCGTTGCCGGCCGCGACGACCAGCGTGACGCCCGCCTGGCTCACCGCCCGGACGGCGTCGTCGAGGGTGGTGCTGCGGCACTCGCATCCGAGGCTGAGGTTCGCGGTCTCGACGCGGTCGGCGTTCGCCCGGGCCCAGTCGAGCCCGGCCAGGACGGCGGACATCTTGCCGGTGCCGTCGGCCTCGAGAACCCGGACGGAGTGCAGCCGGGCGCCCGCGGCGACGCCCACGACCCCGATGCCGTCGTCACGCGCGGCGACCGTCCCGGCGACGTGCGTACCGTGCCCGTTCGGGTCGGTCGGGATCGTCACCGCGGCGCACGAACCGGTGCGGCAGTCGACCCCGCCGGCGACGTTCAGATCGGGGTGCGCGCCGTCGATCCCGGTGTCGAGGATGGCGACGTCGACGTCGACCGGGCTGCCGTCCCCGTCGATGTCGGCGGCGGTGTGCTGGTCCGCCCCGATGCGCCGCACGCCGGTGGGCACCTGGAAGGCACGGACCGCCGCGTCGGGCTCGACCGCCGCGACCCTGGGGTCCCGGGCGAGTCGGTCCGCGAGCGCGATCGGCACCCGGGCGGCCAACCCGGCGACGGCGTGCCGGTACGTCGCCGTGACGGTGCCGCCCCGCTCGCTGACGGCGTCGGCGACGCCACCGGTCGTCTCCGCATCGACCAGTCGAACGATCACGTCTCGCATGACGTCCGGCGTGTGGGCCGCTCCCGCCGACGCGGGCGTCGTCATGATCACGAGGAGGATGGCGGCGAGAGCGCCAGCGGCACGTCTTGACATCAGGCAGGTCCTACGGCATCACGCCGTGCGGCGGGTCCGCGACGGAGCGCAAGGGAACCTGACGGACGTGCCAGGATTCGGGTAGACCATCGGCCGTTCGGACATCTCTGCCAATCGGCGTGCCTGCCAGACACGCATCCCCGCGAGCTAGCATCCCGCGACATGCCCACGATCCGTGTACTGATCGTCGACGACCACGAGATGGTCGCCGAGGGGCTGCGCGACGCGCTCGCGCGCCACGAGGACATCCAGGTCGTCGGGGGTGCCGGATCGGCGCGCCGGGCGGTCGAGCTCGCCGCCGAGCTCCGACCGGACGTCGTCCTGATGGACTACCGCCTGCCCGACGGCGACGGCGCGAGCACGGCGAAGCGGATCCGCGCCGGCGCCGGCCGCCCGGCCGTGGTGATGGTCACGGCGTCCGACCACGACAGCGTCGTGGCCGCGGCCGTGCAGGCCGGGTGCTCCGGTTACGTCACCAAGGACCGCGCCGTCGGCGAGGTCGTCGTCGCCGTGCGTGCCGCCGCCCGGGGCGAGCTGACGTTCCCCGTCGAGGTGCTCACCCGGCTCGTCCCCCGGGCCGGCGACCAGGAGGCGTCCACCGAGGCGCTGTCCCCGCGTGAACGGCAGGTGCTCCGGCTCGTCGCGGAGGGTCGGTCCACCGACGACATCGCCACCGACCTCGTCCTGAGCCCCCACACCGTGCGCAACCACGTGCAGCGCACCCTGCGCAAGCTCGGCGCGCACTCCAAGCTGGAGGCGGTCAACACGGCGGTCCAGCACGGGATCATCGACTACCCCGGCTGACACGTCCCCGACCGGCGGTGACCGTCGCCGCTGATGCAGATGCATCAAGGGCGGGGATACATCCGCGTCGACCTCGCACGGAACGGGCATGCGGCCGTTCAGGACCATGTTGGCGCGACGACGGAACGTTCAGCGACGGTCCACCGCGGGCCGCCTGGATGCATCGGGGAACCAGATGGCTCGGATACTGCTCGTGGACGACGACCCGGCGACGCTCGACGTGCTCGACTTCGCCTTCCAGCTCGAGGGGCACGAGACCACGACCGCCGTGGACGGTCAGGAAGGGCTCGAGGCTGCGGTGACCGTGCTGCCCGACCTCATCGTCCTCGACTCGATGATGCCCCGGATGGACGGCCTCACGGCCGCCCGGCTCATCCGCGAGACCGCGGAGCTGGACGGCATCCCGATCATCATGCTGACCGCCAAGGCCATGAGCTCGGACATCTGGGCCGGCTGGCAGGCCGGTGTCGACTCCTACATCACCAAGCCGCTCGACCTCGACGTGCTGCGGTCCGAGATGGCGCGCATCGGCATCGCGGCGCCCGCACCGATCCTGGCGGGGGTGGCGTGATGCGGAACCTCGCGCTGGCCGTCTCCGTCGCCACCGCACTGACGGTGGCCGTCCCGGCAGCGGCGGCGCCGTCCGCCGGTGCGCTCGACGGCGCGTCGCTGACCGCCGCCGCGTCGACCGGCGCGACCGCGTCCGGCTACACCGGCAAGGGCGTCGGCGTCGCGCTCGTCGACACCGGTGTCAGCCCCCAGCCGACGCTCGGCGCCCAGGTCGCCGCCCGCATCGACGTCTCGGGGATCGGCCGGAACACCGACGGGCTCGGCCACGGCACGTTCCTCGCCGGCCTCGTCGTGGGCCAGGAAGGTCCCCACGGCTTGCGGCTGGGCATCGCCCCCGACGCGCACCTCGTCTCCGTGAAGGTTGCGGATGCGGAGGGACGCACGTCCCTCGATCGGCTGCTGGCGGGATTCGCCGCGATCAAGGCCGCTCCAGCGGAGCTGAACATCCGGGTGATCGTCCTGGCGATCGGCGGTCCCTCCGATGAGCTCGCCGATCCGCTGGAGGAGGCGCTCGAGGCCATGTGGGCCGACGGCTACGTGGTCGTCGTCGCGTCGGGCAACACCGGTGGCTACCTGACCGAGCCGGGCACGTCGCCGTACCTGCTCACGGTCGGGGGCCTGGACGACAACGCGACCGCCGAGCACGGCGACGACACCCTTCCGGCCTGGTCGGGCGTCGGCGTCGGCCGTGACGGGAACGCCAAGCCGGACGTCCTCGCGGTCGGCAGATCCGTCGTGTCCTCGCGCGTCCCGGGCAGCATCGCCGACCGGCTCAATCCGGAATCTCGCATCGACGGGCAGTGGTTCCGTGGATCCGGCACCTCGCAGGCAGCAGCCGTGGCCGGCGGTGCGGCCGCGGTGCTGCTCGAGGCCCAGCCACACCTGACTCCCGATGAGGTCAAGGGCCGCCTGGTCGACTCCGCCCGCCCGGTCGCGGGGTCGCACGCGGGCGCCATCGACCTGCCGGCGGCGATCGAGTCGACAGCGGTCGCCAACACCCACCTCGCGCCGCTCGAGGCGTCGGCGGTTCCCGCGACCATGGACGACTGGCAGGGCAAGTCCTGGGCCGGGAAGTCCTGGGCCGCGGACCTCTGGGTCGGAAAGTCGTGGGCCGGCGACTCGTGGACGGGGACGCACTGGGTCGGGAAGTCGTGGGCCCAGTTCGACTGGCAGGGCGGACACTGGGTCGGCAAGTCGTGGGCAGATGCCGAGTGGGTCGGGAAGTCCTGGGCGAACGACGAGTGGAACGGCAAGTCGTGGGCCGGGAAGTCCTGGGCCGGAGGCAGCTGGTTCGGCAAGTCCTGGGCCGGCAAGTCCTGGGCCGGCGGGTCGTGGTCCAGCGCGGTCTGGACGGGCCGATCGTGGACCTGATCACGTAGGTGTTGCGCGGGCCCCCGGCTTCGGCCGGGGGCCCGGGCATGCCAGCCTCGTAGGCTGGCGAACCTGCCAGGGCGGGGAGGAGCCGGTCACATGGACGTGGTGCGGAGGGTCCAGACCCAGGATTCCGCCACCGATGGCGCCTCCGTCGTCCCGCTCGTCGCCGGGTGGTTCGCCGCTGGTGCCACCGCCCTACCGGTGCTGGCCGCGATCACGGGCCCGCAAGTCACGCTGAGCGTCGTCTTCTTCGTGATCCTCGCCCTGACCGTCATGGCGGAGACGTTCGCCGTCCAGCTCCAGGCGGGCGGGAGTGCCCTGTCACTGTCGTTGCTCGAGGCGGTCGTCGTGGTCGCGATCCTGCTGCTGACCCCGGTCTCGGCGGTCCTGGCGGTGCTCACGGGGGTCGCCATCAGCCACACGATCCGCCGCATGGGCCTTCTCAAGATCGTGTTCAACATCGGGCAGCACGCCGTCGCGGTGACGACCGCAGCCGGCATCGTGGCGCTGGTCCCCGCTGAGCCGGCGGTCGGACCGTCCCGACTGGCAGCCGCCATGGTGGCCGTCCTGGTCTACAGCGCGATCAACTCCGTCGCGCTCGCGGGGATCTTCGCCCGTCTGGGACTCGTCTCGTTCCGGGAGCAGCTCACGGAACGTCCGGGGTTCCTGGTCGCCACGTCGGTCGGGAACGCGAGCGTCGGCGCCCTCGCGGCGACCGTGTGGGTCCATGACCCGTCGGTCGTCTGGCTCATCGTCGGACCGGTGCTGGCCCTCTACCTGTCGTACGGCTCGAGCTTCCGCATCGAATCGTTGCTGTCGGACGTCAGCTCGCAGCGAGACCGACTCGACCGGGTCGTGACCGGCGTCCAGGAGGGCATCGTCCTCCTGGATGGCGAGGGGAGAATCCGGCTCTGGAACCCGGCCATGACCCGGATCACCGGGGTGGAGGAAGAGGCGGCGATCGGCCGGCCGGCAAGCTCGATCCTGACCGGCGCCGACGGCGACGGGACGTCCTTCGACCCCGAACGCGTGCTCCGCGAGAGGCTCCCGACCGCGGCGTACACGGTCGCGTTACCACATGCGGCTGGTGGACCTGTCGATGTCCGTCTCGAGCACACGCTCGTGACCGACGATCGCGGCCGGTTCGTGGGCGACGTCATCCTCGTGCAGGACCTGTCGCGCGAGCGGGAGGCGCATGCCCTCAAGGAGGACTTCGTCGCACGGGTCTCCCACGAGCTCCGGACGCCGCTGTCGCCCCTGCGCGGCTACGCCCAGATCCTGCTCGACGCCGGCGACCAGGTCCCGGAGCAGAAGCGACGGACGATGTTGGAGACGATGGTCGAACGCGTCGGCCATCTCGAGCGACTGATCGATGACCTACTCCTCGTGTCCAAGGCGGTGTCCGGGGGGCTCACCGCGTCGGACGAGATGACCCCGGAGGCCACGGACGTCGGCGCACTCGTGCTCGGCATGTCGGACTGGGTGGTCCGGGACCATCCGGACCGGGAGGTGCGGTTCCACCTCGAAGGGAGCGGGCACGTCGCATGGGCCGATCCGACGCGTACCAGCCAGATCGTCATGAACCTGGTGAAGAACGCGTGCAAGTACGCCACGCCGGGCACGCCGGTGGACGTTCTGGTCAGCCACAGCGACGGGGAGGTCCAGGTCGCGGTCCAGGATGCGGGACCCGGCATACCCGAGGACAAGCTCGAAGCCGTCTTCGAGCGCTTCCAGCGCCTCGAGGATCCGCAACGCATGCGGACCGGTGGGCTCGGGCTGGGTCTGTACATCGCACGCCACCTCGCCACGGTGATGGGGGGACGGCTGGCGGTCGAGAGCGGTCAGGGACGGAGCTCGACCTTCACGCTCGCGCTGCCGGCGGCGACCGCGGAGCAGCGGCGGTCGATGGCCGACGCCGGCGCGCGACCGTCCGGCTCGCGCGTGCACCGACGTGAGGACCACGTCGGACGACCGAACCTGCCGCTCAACGACCCGACGTGACCCCGCTGTCGGTCGCGAGCAGCTGTTCGAGCGGTGCGGGCCGGCCCAGCAGGTAGCCCTGTCCGCGCGACACCCCCAGCTCGCGCAACGCCTCGCGCTCGGCCTCCGTCTCGATCCCCTCGGCGACGATGCTCGCCTCCGTCTCGGCCGCGAACGAGATGAGGGCGCGCGCCATCGCACGACGGTTGCGATCCGCGTCGACGCCGCGGGTGAGGGAGATATCCAGCTTGATGATGTCCGGGGCCAGCAACAGGATGTGCCGGAGGCTCGCGAAGCCCGCACCGACGTCGTCGACCGCCAGCCGGACGCCGGCACTTCGCAACGGCTCGATCGCACGCCCGAAGTGGTCGTAGTCATCGATCGGTGCATGCTCGGTGACCTCCATGACCGTCTCCGTCGGCGCCCCGTCGAGGATCATGGCGTGGAACGCAGGGTGGGCGGCGGTCGCCGGCGACACGTTGACCGCGAGGTAGGTGTCCACGTCGAGATGCCCGAGCGCCCGGAACGCGGAGCGGACCGCCAGCAGCTCGAGCTCCACGGATAGCCCCGCGACCGCGGCGTCGGCGAACCAGCGATCCGGCCCCTGGATGGGCGGACCGGTGAAGCGTGCCAACGCCTCCACCCCTCGCCGCACCCCGCTAGCGAGGTCGAGGATCGGTTGGTAGACGATGTCGATGCTCCCGGCGGCGAGGACGCGGCGGACGCGGGCATCGACCCCACGGTGGATCTCCTCCTCGATGTGGGCACGCTCGAGGTGGGTGCTGAGCTCGTCCAGGAGCTGGTGACCGATGGCGGAGGGGATGGCGAACTCGCCCCTCGCCACACGCAGCAGCGTGGAGACGATGTCGCGGTTGGTCGCCTCGCCCTTGACGAGGTAGC
>JAHWKB010000149.1:0-2568 GCA_019348115.1 Actinomycetota bacterium
GCGACCGCGCCCCGGTTCTCCTGCTGGACCTGGACGTAGATCTCCTCGCGGTGGATCTGCACGTCCCGCGGTGCGTCGATGCCCAGGCGGATCTGGTCGCCCCGCACCTCGAGCACCGTCACGGTCACGTCGTTGCCGATGACGATGGACTCGCCGGCGCGTCGGGTGAGTACCAGCATCGTCAGTCCAGGGAGACGGGGGCGCGCAGTGGGTGGTCGCCCTCGGTCAGGACGACCTGGCGCCCCTCCCCCGTGGCCGGGTTGACGACGAACGGGCCCGCGAGGTTGACGTAGACGGCGCGCTCCTCAGCGGCGAGAGTCACCGGCGAGAAGATGACCGCGTCCTCGGGCCGTTCGATGGCCAGCCGCTGACGCTCGTCCTCCGGCAGCTCGATCTCGTAGTCGGGGAAGTACAGCCATGGCACGACGACGACCATGGCCACGTCCGGGTCCTCGGTGCTCTGGAGGATCTGGAACACCGTGTCGTCGCCGAGGGACAGCAGCTCGAAGCGCCGCAGGTGCCCGAAGCCGGGGATGCCGTCGGCGAACCGCAGCTCGCGGCCCTGCATCTCGCTGCGCTCGGCGTCTGCCACGATGGCGTGGGCCCCCACGGTCGACGTCCCGGTCAGGTGCGGGCGCAGGCTAGCGGAGGAAGTCGACCAGCGATGGTTGCAGGACGCGGCTCAGTGCCGCGAGCGTCGCCTGGTAGGCGACCTCCTGGGTCTGCAGCTCCATCACGGCGCCCGACACGTCGACGTCCTCGGTGACGGCGAGCTCGCTGCGGATCGCGAGCTGCTCGTCGCGGTTGCGGCTCATGGTGGCGTCGACGCGGTTGGTCGCGGCACCGAGCTTGCCCTGCTGGTCCCCGATGCGCTCCAGGGCAGCGTCGACCTCCGCCAGCTTGCCGGTCATCACCTCCTGGCGTCCCTCCCGGAGCGCCGTCTCGATGGTGTCGAGGAGGGTGAAGAGGTCGCCGCCCGAACCGGCCTCGTCCACGCCGAAGATGTCGGTCGCGGTGAGGTTGACCTGGACGACGTCGTGCTCGCTGACGCGTCGGGTGATGGCGCCGGCGTCGCCGCGGTACTTCCACGTGCCCGCGTCGGGGTCGCCCACAGGAGCACGTTCCACCGCGACGCCCTCGGTGAACCCGGTGAACAACGGTCGGCCCGCGTGTTGGGAGTTCGCGATACCGACGAGCTCCGCCCGGATCGCAGCGATCTCGGTCGCCAGGGCCCGCTGCGACACGGGATCCTTGATGCTGGCCCCGGCGACGGTGAGGTCGCGGGCGCGGTGGAGCCGCTCGACGGCACCCTGGAGCTTCGAGTCGGCGAGGTCGAGCCACGACCGCGCGTCTGCGCCGTTGCGGGCCTCCTGCTCGCGGGCGCGCATGCTGGCGCGGAGCACCAGGCCGCGGTTGGCCGCGGCGGGGTCCTCGGACGGCTTGAGGATCGCCTTGCCGGTGCCGAGCTGCGACTGGGCGCGCTCGAACCGCTCGAGGCGGGTCTGCAACCGCGACACCTGGTTGTTCACCATCATCCCCTGGGTGATGCGCATGGTGGTGCTCCTAGCGGCCGACGAGGCCGGTGCGGTTGATGATGGTGTCGAGAGCCTGGTCGACGGCGGACATCATGCGACTGCTCGCCTCGAGGGCCCGTTGGTAGTTCAGCATCGCGACCATCTCCTCGTCGAGGGAGACACCGTGCACGCCCTCGCGCGCCGACGAGGCGGCCGCCGTGAGCTGGCGCTGCCCCCGAGCGGCGCGTTGTCCCGCGGCGACCTCGGCCGCGTGCTCGGTCACGATCCCCCGCAGCTGGCCGTCGAGTCCCGAGGTGCGCAGAGCCGCCAGCGCGGTGGCGTTGCGGCCGTCGTGGGTCCCCCCCGGCTCCGCGGCCGCCGCGAGGTCGTCGGGGTCGGTGACGAGGACCGAGAGGATCCGCCGGCCCGGCGCGTCGCTGTAGGTCAGCAGGGCCACGTCGCGTTCGCCCTTGGTGTTGTAGCCCTCGGCGTGCTGGACGTTGAGGACGTCCACGAGGCCCTGCACGAAGCCCTCGAGCCGGTCGGTGAGGCTCGGGGTCTGGTTCAGGAACGCCTGCATCCCGCCGACCTCGCCGCCGGCACGCACGTCGACACCGGTGGCGTGGCGGACGACGTGCGTGCCGTCCTCGGCGGTCGCCACCGACAGGTGCGTGGCGCGGGTGCCGCCGACGACCTCCATCCCCGACACGCTGACGCGCACGGTGCCGTTGTCCTCGACCGTCGTCTGGGCCCCGACGAGACGCGAGAGCTGGTCGATGGCCAGGTCACGCTCGTCGAGCAGGTCGTTGGGGCTCCCGGCGCCCGACGTGGCGTCGAGGATGCTGCGGTTGAGGTCGGCGAGACGGTCGAACAGCCCGTTGGCCTCGTGGACGGCCTGCTGGAGGCTCCCGACGGTGTCCCGCTCGAGGATCTCGAGACCGCCGGCGACCGAGTTGACCCGGGCGGCGAGGGAATCGAGGGTCGACAGCACCTGCCGGCGACTGGCGCGGTCGTCGGGGCGCAGCGCCAGCTCCTCGAAGGCGGCCCACAGCTC
>JAHWKB010000149.1:2668-5831 GCA_019348115.1 Actinomycetota bacterium
GCCGTGTTCAGCGAGACGAAGCTCATCTACAGCGCCTTGTCGAGGAGGGACGGCCGGGCGGTCGCCGGCTGACGCTGCCCGTGCGGGTCGTAGGTGGTCCCGGTATCAGCACCACCCGTGAGCGCCGCCATCGTCTGCTGCACACGGTGGAGCCCGCTGGCGGCGAGTCGCCGGTTCTCGCTCGCCGCCGCCTCGATCTCGGCGGTGAGCGACAGGAAGCTGCGACGGTGGTCCTCGAAGATCTCCGCCCACGGCTGCGGGGCACGGGCGACGAGGGTCGAGAGCGACAGCTCGTCGATGCTGATCCCCCACGCCACCGCGAGCGCCTGGACCACGTCATCGCGGCGGTGCTCGGCGGTGCGCAGCACGGCGAGCACGTCGTCGACCTCGTTGAGGGCCAGACCGGTGTAGCGCTGCTCGTCGACCGCGAGGAGCAGCTTGGTGCACACGAGCTTGTACAGGAGCAGCTCCGTGAGGTGCCGCTCCTGCCACAGGGTCTCCGCCAGCTCTTCGAGATGGCGGACGTCTCGGGTCGTCTCCATGACCTCCCGGACGGACGGCCGGCACCGTCCTTAAGCGGTCAGTCACGGCCGCGAGGGGCCCCGCCGGTGCAGATGCGTCATCCGTACAGGGTCGTCCCCATCCACTTGGGACCTGAACAGTGACGGTCCCACGGAGGGGGCTGCCCGACACCGGAGAGAGACATGGCCCGGATACTGCTCGTGGACGACGATCCCGCGACGCTCGACGTGATCGACTTCGCGCTCCAACTCGAGGGTCACGAGACCTTCACCGCCGTGAACGGCCGTGCGGGTGTCGAACGGGCCCTGGAGCTCCGCCCGACCTCATCGTGCTCGACTCGATGATGCCGGTCATGGACGGGCTCGACGAGACGCCGGCCACGATGGCGAGCACTCCGGCGAACGGGCGCCTCACGCTCCTTCCGGCTGCGACCGTCGCACAGGCCGCCGCGGCGGTGGATGCGCCGCCGCGCCCGTCCGGCTCCCGGGTGCGCCGTCGTGAGGACGCCCTCAGCGGGGCGTCGGTCTCGTCGCTACGAGGGTTGTTCAGAACAGCTCCGGGTCTCGCTCGGACTGTGGGTGCTACCGCCAGCAGAACCAGGAGACCCGGATGCGGATGCACGCGAACGCACCCTGGAGCCCTCGGCGACGACGCCAGCTGATCTGTCAGGTCGCGCCGGGACGGCTCTCGGCCGAGGACGCCGCTGAGCTCAGAGGGTTCAGCCCGCGGACGGTGTTCAAGTGGCTCGCCCGATGGCGAGGAGGCGCGACCAGCTGCTCGAGCCCTCGGCCGGCACGACAACCGCGGTGCCGGGTGGCTGCATCACTACAACTCCCACCGACCCCACGGCTCCCTCGACCGAACGAGTCCGGGCAACGCCTCACCAGCTGAACAACCCTGCCTCTACGCCTAGGCCGGGCGATCGTCGTCGCGCCGGACGATCCGGTGGTCCTCGGCGTGCGCGTCCTGAAGCTGAGATGCGTCAGCCAGCCCGGCGGTCGTCCTCGGGGAGCGTCTGCGGCTCGGCGTGGGCGGCGCGGTCGCGGCCCTCGGCCTTCGCCACGTACAGGGCCCGGTCCGCGCGGGCGCGCAGCGACGCGGCGCTGCCGCCCACGGCCGTGGCCGCGCCGACCGAGACGGTCGTGCCGGCGGCACGCCCGGCCGCGACGAGGCGGTCGGCCAGCACACCGGCGTCCACCGCAGTGGGGAGGTCCGCGATGATCCCGAACTCGTCGCCGCCGAGGCGGTAGGCGCGGTCGCCGGTGCGGAGCGCGGCGGACAGCTGCGCGGCGAGGCTCCGGAGGAGCCGGTCACCGGCCGGGTGCCCCTCGCGGTCGTTCACGGCCTTGAACCCGTCGAGATCGACCAGCAGGCACGCCACGGTGCGGTCGCCGGCAGCCAGCGCGTCCTCGAGGTCGGCCAGGAACGTCGTGAGGTTGCCGAGCCCCGTGAGGGGATCCTGGGAGGCGCGCTTCTCGAGCTCGACGAGGAGCTCGGCCGTCCGGAGGGCCGCCGCGGTCGGCGCCGCCAGGAGCTCCAGGGCCTCGATGCGGGCCGGGACGTGCGGGGTCATGCGCTCGTTGGCGGTGAGGAGGATGCCGATGGCGCCACCACCGACCGTCAGGGGATGGACCGACAGCGCGACGACGCCGACGCCGACGAGGAACGCGTGCTCGATCGGGGCGTCGCTGCCACCGGGGAAGTACGACGACGTGCCGCTCTGGACCCAGGCCGCCATCGCGCCGAGGTCGTCCGCGCTGAGGGTCCGGAGGCCGTCCGCCAGCGGACCGTCGGCGGCGGTGACCGTGAGGTCGCCGGTCACGGCGTCGACACGGGCGATCGCGGCGCTGCTGAGGCCGCTCAGCTCGATGGCCGCCTCGACGCTGCGCTCCTCGATGAGGTCGGTGTGGCCCAGGGCGCTGAGATCGATGACGGCACGGGTCAGCCGCTGGCTCACGGAGTCCCCGGGGAGTCCGCCGAGGGTCTCGATGCGGCGGCCGAGGTCGACGGCGGCGTGGCGCGCGATGGCGACGTACGCGGGGTCGAGGCGGGTCCGGCTCTCGATGTTCACGGCGCCGGCGACGCGTCCGTGGACGACGATGGGGACGCAGACCTCAGCGGCGAGGTCCGGCACGGCGCCGATGAAGTCCGGATCCTGCGTGACGTCCTCGACGAAGACCATCTCCCCCGAGGCGACGACCCGACCGATGACGCCCACGAGCGGGGGGAACCCATCGACGACCTGGGAGTACCCACGGGCCGCCTGACAGCGCAGACGCCCCCCGATCAGCAGGTAGACGCTCGGCAGCGCGGCCCCCGGGACGAACAGGGCGTCGCACAGATCCTGGCAGGCGGCGCGGATCTCGCTCCCCGTGGCCACTCTCGACTCCAACACGACGCACCACCTCGGACCCGACGTGGGGTCCACGTCGTGCGGGACCCGTCGGCCGCCTCGCGCGCCACTTGAGGGGTCGGGCAGACGGGACCGTCAGCGCGCCGCGAGCGGGTTCCAGGGTGCGCCGACCTCGCGCGGGATCGCGACCTCGAGCACGGCGAGCTCGAGCACGAGCTCGGCCCCGAGGTCGGAGCCCTTGAGGTCCACGTCCGTCTGAGCGAGCCGGTCGTGGCACCAGGCGAGCTC
>JAHWKB010000150.1 GCA_019348115.1 Actinomycetota bacterium
TGGCCCGAGGACGGCACGATGTGGCGCCGCGTGGCGCCGATGCTCGTCGAGGCCGGCTACCGCGTGGCGTGCCCCGACCTCAAGGGCTTCGGGCGCTCGGACAAGCCGCGCCGGGGCTACGACCCCGAGACCCTGGGCGACGAGATCAGCCAGCTGATCCGCAACCTCCACGTCAAGAAGGCCGTCGTCGTCGGTCACGACTGGGGCGGCGCGGTGGCCCTCGCGACCGCGTTCCGCCACCCGGGTCGCGTCCGCTCCCTGTTCCTCGCCTCCGCCCCGTACCGCGAGCTCGACCTCCGGCGGTCCTTCCACATCCCCCTCCTGAACGTGCCGGTCCTCCCGGAGCTCGCGTTCCGTCGTGCGGCCGAGCCCCTGCTGCGCCGCGCGTTCGACCACGCCGCGGTCATCCGCGAGCCGTTCACCGACGAGGTCATCGCCCACTACGCCGAGGCGCTGTCGTCGCAGCCGTCGGCGTGGCTGTCGTACTACCGCGGGCTGTCCCGTCGTGCCCTCCTCGACCGCACGGTCGGGCTCGCACGGAACCGGCTGCCGTTCGGCTCGCCACGGCCCGGGCCCCACCGGCTGCGCGTCCCGACCTTGGTGATCTGGGGTGAGGACGACCCGGTCACGCCGGCGCACCTCGCCCCCGGCGTCGCGGCCGACCTCGACGGCGACCTCCTTCTGGTCCCCGGCGTCGGGCACTTCGTCCCGGAGGAGGATCCGCTCGCCTTCGCCCGCGCCATCGTCGACCGCATCGGCGAGGCGCCATCGAAGCGGGAGCGTGAGGTCACGGCGTGACGCTCCTCCCCACCGGGGTCGTGTTCGACTGCGACGGGACGCTCGTCGACACCGAGCCGCTGTCGGAGCTCGCGTGGCGCGAGGTGCTCGGTCGGCGCGGCTACGTCCCGACCGCCGACGACTTCGCGGCCGTGCTCGGCCGCCACGCCGCCCGTTCGCTGGCCCACTTCGGGGCCCGTGTGGCCCTGGGTGACCCCGACGCGTTCCGGGCGGAGCTGCGGGCGGCGTTCGACCGTCACTTCGACGCCGGCGTCCACGTCTTCCCGGACGCGGTCGCGACCATCGCGGCCCTGCACGAGGCCGGCGTGCCGGTCGCGGTGGCGTCCTCGTCGAGCCGCCGCCACGTGCTGCGCTCGCTCGCGGCGTGCGGGCTCGCGGACGTGGTCGTCGCGGCGGTGGGCGCCGACGACGTCGACGACCACAAGCCGCACCCCCGGCCCTACCTCGTCGCCGCCGAGGCGCTCGGTGTCCCGCCGCGGTCGTGCACCGCCGTCGAGGACAGCCAGGTCGGCGTCGCGTCGGCCGCCGCCGCGGGGATGTTCACCGTGGCGGTCCGTCGGGGCCACGTCCCCGACGAGGACCTCGCCCTGGCCGACCGGCTCGTGGACGAGCTCAGCCTCGCGGCGCTGACGCGCTGACGCCGGGCGGGATCACTCCGCGGGGAGCTCGAGCTCCTGTCGGACGATCTCGCCGGCGACCTCCTTGAGCTTGCGCTGCTTCGATCGCGCGTACCTGCGGATGCGGTCGAAGGCCTCCTCCACCGGGATGCCCTGATGGGCGGAGACCACGCCCTTGGCCTGCTCGATGACGGCCCGGCTCTCGAGCGCGGTCTGGAGCTGCTGAGCGAGCGTGGTCTTCTCGGCGAGCGCTCGGCTGTTGGCGACGTACGACGCCGCCACCTCGACCAGCAGCTGGGCGGTCCGCACGGCCTCGTCCTCGAGCTGGCCGGGCTCCTCGGAGATGATGTCGAGGGAGCCGATGAGGTGGCCGGCGTGGTGGATCGGCAACGCGTGCACGGCGCGGACGCCGAGCTCGAGCGCGCGCGGCACGAAGCGCGGGTAGGTCTCCCGGACCTCCTCGAGGTCGGGGACGATCACCGCGGTCCCGCGTCGCGCCGCGTCGGTGCACGGTCCCTCCTGCAACTCCGACTCCGCGTGTTCGATGCTCCGGCCGGTCTCGGTGTTCGCCGTGCCGTACTGCAGGTCGCCGTTCTCGTCGAGGACGAGGATCCCGACCCCGTAGACCCCGAGGTAGCGGGTGCTGAAGTCGTTGAGCGCCGACAGGATGTCGTCGGCACCGTTCGCGCGCGAGAGCGTGCGGACGTACTCGAGCAGCACCTCGGCGATGCGGTCGTCCTGGCGCGCGTGGCTGTCGTCCACAGGTCCCTCGTGCTCGGTGGCGTGTCCCGCGGCGGCGACGGTAGCGCGACGCGGGAGGGCGCAGCACGCGACGGAGCCCGGCCGGGCGGGGCTCCGTCGCGTCCGCCGGATCGGGCTAGATGTCGAAGTACATCTCGAACTCGTGCGGATGCGGGCGGAGGCCCACCGCGGCGACCTCGTTCTTCATCTTGTAGTCGATCCAGGTCTCGATGAGGTCCTCGGTGAAGACCCCGCCCTCGAGCAGGAACTCGTGGTCGTTGGACAGCCCCTGCAGCGCCTCCTCGAGGCTCCGTGGGACCGACGGGAGGTTCTGGAGCTCCTCCGGCGGGAGGTCGTAGATGTCCTTGTCGACCGGGTCCGGCGGCTCGATCTTGTTGCGGATCCCGTCGATGCCCGCCATCAGCTGCGCCGAGAACGCGAGGTACGGGTTGCACGACGGGTCGGGCACACGGAACTCGATGCGCTTCGCCTTCGGGTTCGGGCCCGAGAGCGGGATCCGCACCGCGGCCGAGCGGTTGCGCGCGGAGTACACGAGGTTCACGGGCGCCTCGTAGCCGGGGACGAGCCGCCGGTACGAGTTCGTCGTCGGGTTCGTGAAGGCGAGCACCGACGGTGCGTGGGACAGCAGTCCGCCGATGTACCAGCGGGCGAGGTCGGAGAGCTGGCCGTAGCCGGACTCGTCGAAGAACAGCGGCTCGCCGTCCTTCCACAGCGACTGGTGGGTGTGCATGCCGGAGCCGTTGTCACCGAAGATCGGCTTGGGCATGAACGTCACGGTCTGGCCCTGGTGCCACGCCGTGTTCTTCACCACGTACTTGAAGACCATGAGCTTGTCGGCGATCGTCGACATCTCGTCGAACTCGATGCCGATCTCGCCCTGCCCGCCGGAGCCGACCTCGTGGTGGTGCAGCTGCGTCTTGATCCCGCTGCGCTCGAGGTTGTGGACCATGTCGGAACGCAGGTCGGCGTGGTGGTCCATCGGCGGGACCGGGAAGTAGCCCCCTTTGGTACGCGGCTTGTAGCCCCGGTTGCCGCCCTCCTCGTGGCGGCCGGTGTTCCAGGCCCCCTCGACCGAGTCGACCTCGTAGAAGGAGCCGTTGCCGCCCGAGTTGAACCGGACGTCGTCGAAGATGAAGAACTCCGCCTCGGGGCCCATGTAGACCGTGTCGGCGATGCCCGTGGACGCGAGGTAGGCCTCGGCCTTGCGGACGACGTTGCGCGGGTCGCGCGAGTACGCCTCGCCGGTGATGGGGTCGTGGACGTGGCAGAAGATGTTGAGGGTCTTGCGGTTGCGGAAGAGGTCCTCGACCGCGGTCGTGGGGTCCGGCAGCAGGAGCATGTCCGACTCCTGGATGCCCTGGAACCCACGGACCGACGAGCCGTCGAAGTAGAGGCCGTCCGCGAACGTGCTCTCGTCGATGTTCGTCACCGGGAAGGTCGTGTGCTGCATGACCCCCGGGATGTCGACGAACCGGAGGTCGACGAACTCGAAGCCCCCGCTCTCGATGAGGTCAAGCACGTCCTTGGCGTTCTGGGGGGCGTTCTGGGGTGAGCTACCCAACGTCGCTCGCTCCTTCGTGTGTGGTCTCGGCCGCCACCCTAGGGCGGCGACCCCGGTCGACGAACCTCGGCCGGGACGGCGGCGGGTGCCACTTCCCGTGCGACGGGGACGCTAACGACCGGGCGTTTCACGGCCGTGTGTCGCGTGTTACGTCCGTGTTACATGGACGCTCCCGCGGTCCCCGGCCGACGGCCTAGCCTCGGCCCTCCGCACGCCTCGACCTCCCCGGAGCACCGATGCCACCCACGCTCCTCCTCGCCCAGTCGGCGACCGAGCCCCCGCGCCCCTTCGCGGAGCTGGTCCGTCGCACGTTCGGCGACACGGTCGCGGCGGACGTGATCGAGCTGCTGATCGAGCCGGCGCTGCAGATCCTGCTCATCCTCGTCGTCGCAGCGCTGGCGCTGCACCTCGCCCGCCGGTTCCTCGACCGCACCGTCGCCGAGATCCGCGACCCGGACACGCACTCGCGGTTCGGCTCGATCCGCCGGCGCATCCGCATCGGCGAGTCCGTCGACGCCGGCCGGACGCTGAACCCGCGCCGGATCCAGCGGGCGGACGCCCTGGCCGCCCTCGGTCGCTCGATCATCACCGTCGTCATCTGGACCATCGCGGTGTTCATGATCTTCGGGGTGTTCGGCGTCCCGCTCGGACCGCTCGTCGCCGGTGCCGGGATCGTGGGCGTGGCGCTGGGCTTCGGCTCCCAGTCGCTCGTCAAGGACTTCCTCTCCGGCATCTTCATGCTCGTCGAGGACCAGTACGGCCTCGGCGACATCATCGACGTGGGGGAGGCGACCGGCGTCGTCGAGGGCGTGGGCCTGCGGACCACCCGCATCCGGGACGTCGAGGGGACCCTCTGGCACGTGCCCAACGGCGAGATCCGCCGTGTCGGCAACATGAGCCAGGACTGGGCCCGGACGCTCCTCGACATCGGCGTCGCCTACGGCACCGACGTCGACGAGGCCACCGCGGTCATCCTCGACACCGCCACCTCCATGGCGGCCGAGGAGGAGTGGGCGCCGCTGTTCCTCGCCGAGCCCGTGGTGTGGGGCGTGCAGAACCTCGGTCCCGACGCCATCGACATCCGGGTCGTGATCAAGACGCGCCCCGGGGACCAGTACGCGGTGGGCCGCGAGTTCCGCGCCCGCATCAAGAAGGCGTTCGACGCCAACGGCATCGAGATCCCGTTCCCGCAGCGCACCATCTGGGTGCGGAACGACGACGACGATGCCCTGCCCAGACCCGCGAAGAAGGCGACGGAGAGGCAGGCGGCTCGGAAGCGCAGCTAGGCGCCGGGCTGGCCACCGCTCGGTGCCCAGGCGCCGGCGTCCCAGGCCTGCTGGCCGGCGTGGTAGGACGAGCGCACCATCGGGCCCGACTCGACGTGGTCGAAGCCGAGCTCGTCCTCGCCGTAGCGCTGCCACACCGCGAACTCGTCGGGCGTCACGTAGCGGTCGAGGTGGAGGTGCTGGTCCGAGGGCTGCAGGTACTGGCCGATCGTGAGCGTGTTCACGCCGGCGGCCCGCAGGTCCCGCATGCACTCCTCGACCTCGTCGTTCGTCTCGCCCATCCCGACGATGATGTTCGACTTCACGGCGGTCGTGGCCGGGAAGCGCTCCCGTGCCAGCCCGAGGAACTCGAGCCCGCGGTCGTAGTCGAAGCTCGGCCGGATCACGGGGAACAGCCGGCGGGTCGTCTCGAGGTTGAACGCGAACACGTCGGGCTCGGCCGCGACGACCTGCTCGAGCGCGGCACGGCCCTGGGCGGGGTCCTTGCCGTAGCCGAAGTCCGACGGCAGCACCTCGACGCCGACGCCCGCGCAGCGGTCGCGGATCTGACGGATCGTCTCGGCGACGAGCCACGCGCCCTGGTCCTCGAGGTCGTCGCGGGCGACCATCGTGACCACGGCGAAGCGCAGGCCGAGGTGCTCGACGGCCTCGGCGACGCGGCGGGGCTCGTCGCGGTCGTAGGCCGCGGGCTTGCCGGTCTTGATCTGGCAGAAGCCGCACCGGCGGGTGCAGTCCTCGCCGCCGATCAGGAACGTCGCCTCGCGCATCTCCCAGCACTCGTAGATGTTGGGGCAGCGCGCCT
>JAHWKB010000419.1 GCA_019348115.1 Actinomycetota bacterium
CGCCGGCGGCGCGCGTGTTGTAGGCGACGGCGGTGACGATGTCGGGCTCGTAGCGACGGTCGCGGAGGAGGTGGCGGAGCCGCGCGGTCAGCACCCGCGTCTTCCCGGACCCTGCCGGCGCGATGACCCGGGCCGGACCGCTCGTGTGGGTGACGGCCGCGAGCTGGTCCGGGGCGAGGTCGTCGGTCGGGGCGGCGTCGCCGTGGGGGGTGAGCTTCCCGAGCGCGACCGACTCGCGGTGGACCGTCGGCACCGGCAGCGGGCCACGCGGCCCGCCGTCGACCCACGCGTCGGTGCCGTCGGCGAGGCGGATGTCCGCGGTCCCGGACGGACCCGCGCCCCGCCGCTCCGCGAGCACCCCGTGCCACCAGACCGGCTCGCCCGAGCGGCAGTCGTAGGTGTTGGCCCACATCAGGTGGTGGAGCCGCTCGCGCGGGAAGGTGAAGTCCGGCGTCAGCTCGTACGGCGGCCGGTCGCAGGTCTGCGGCTCGCGGAGCGCCTCGTTGTCGACGGCCAGCTCGATCACGACCGGCCGGCGGTGCACCCAGTGGTCGTGCAGGACCGCTGCCGCGGCCTCGGGCTGGGCCAGCACCTCGGCGTCGATGGTGACCCGGGTGGCACCGGCGAGCTCCGCCGGCGCCGGCTGGCCGGCGGCGACGACCGCGCCGCGCCCGAGGACGGGCGGGCCAGGGAACGCGGTCGCCGGCGGGGCGGCGGGTGGAGGAGGCATCGCGGCCGGAGGCTAGGGCCCGGGTGTGACCCCCGCGAGCCGACGTCCCCACCCCCGACCGTGAGCAGCGTGGCCCCGCATGATGGGCTCCGCTGCTCACGGTCGCCACGGTGCTCACGGTCGCGACGGGATCGCGCGACGCGGGGCGGTCCGCGCCCGGTCGCCGGCGTGGTCGAGTCGCCGGCGTGGTCAGGTCGCCGGGCTGGTCCAGCCGCGCCGCTCGAGCTCGGCGAGGGTCCACGCCAGGAGGTCGCCGCCCTCGACGACGACCGCGAGGGTGTCGAGGAACTCCTCCGGCTCGGGCACCGAGACGAGGACGTGCTGGGCGAAGCCGGTGGCGTCGAGCCACTCGGCGTGGTCCGGGTCGAACCGGTAGGGACCGAAGCGGAGCCGGCCCTGGACGGCGAGCTCGCGCGCCCGGCCCCACGTGATGCCGGCGGGATCGATGTCGGGCTCGGTGGCGAGCACCTCGGCGACGATGTCCTCGAAGGCGACGGGCGTCCCGCCGTGCTCGTCGAAGAGACGGAGCGCCACCTGCGCGACGTGGACGGACCAGATCCGTGCCACGAGGTCGCTGACGGGTGCCTCGTCGGCGTGGCTCGGGAGCCCGAACGCCCGGCGCGCCGTGTTGGCGGCCGGCTCGCGCGGCCGCATGAGGCGCGCGTCCTCGTCCAGCGGCGGCAGGCTCGTCCAGCGGTGGAGGGTGTCGTCCTCCTCCCCGAGACGGAACATCCCGACCTCGACCCCGTCGCGCAGGATGAGGACGGCGTGGCGCACGGCCACCGGCTCCGGATGGTCGACGAGGTCCACGCGGTCGCCGGTCAGGAGGAGCAGGCCGGCGACGTCGGTGCCGACCTCGAGCACGCCGTTGTCCGCGAGCTCGACGCCCGAGAGGTCGAACGTCGACTCGCCGGTCACGGTGAGGGCGACGACGGCGCGGGTGGCGGGATCGTAGTCGCCCATCTCGTCGTGGATCCGGGCGAGCACGTCCGTGGCCGCCTCGAGCGAGATGGACATCCTCGGCTCCCTGCGCCTCGCGGGGGTCCGACCGGGTCGGGAGGCCGTCAGGCGCCCGCGACCTCGTAGCCGGCCTCGTCGATGGCGGCCTTGATGGCCTCGTCGCTGGCGTCGCCCTCGACGGTGACGGTCTTGCGGTCGATGTCGACGTTGACCGACGAGACGTCGTCGAGCTTGCCGACCTCGCCCTCGATGGAGGCCTTGCAGTGGCCGCAGGAGATCTCGGGGACGGAGTAGGTGCGGGACATGGGTGGATCCTCTGT
>JAHWKB010000151.1 GCA_019348115.1 Actinomycetota bacterium
GCTTCCCGGGCGAGACCGAGGACGACGTCCGCCAGCTCGAGGACTTCCTCGAGGCGAACCGGCTCGACTGGGTCGGGCTGTTCACCTTCAGCGAGGAGGACGGCACGCCGTCGGCCACGATGCCCGACCAGGTGCCGGCGGATCTCGCCGACGAGCGCCGCGAGCGCGTGAGCGAGCTCCAGGAGCGACTCGCGGACGACGCGACCGAGGCGTTCCTCGGTCGCGAGCTCGACGTGCTCGTGGACGAGATCGTCTCGGAGGACGGCACGGTCGTCTCCACGGTCGGCCGCTCCTACCGCGAGGCGCCGGAGACCGACGGGGAGATCGAGCTCGTCACCGGCGACGGTTCGCCGGCCGACCTGCCCGTGGCGCGTACGGTCACGGCGCGCGTCGTCGACCGGGTCGGCGTCGACCTGGTCGCCGAGGTGACCGGCACCTGACGACGAGCACGGACCGGTGGAGCGTGCGTGGCGGACCGAGAGGCGGCGACCGGCGGGGCCGATGACGACATCGGCCGTCTCGACGTGCCCCTCCTGCCCGGCGTCGGCGAGCACGAGACGATCGAGCTCGAGGAGCTCCGCTCCGAGCAGCAGGCCGACCCGCACTGGCTGAACGTGCCGAACGCCGTCACGTTCCTGCGGGCGCTGCTCGTCCCGGTCATCCTGTGGCTCCTCACCATCGACAGCCGGCTGGCGCAGTGGTGGGCGTTCGGCATCTTCGTGTTCGCCGCCGCGACCGACTCCATCGACGGATGGGTCGCGCGCCGGTGGTACGGCGTGACCCGCTGGGGGCAGCTCGCCGACCCGATCGCCGACAAGCTCCTCATCATCGGCGCGCTGGCGTCGCTCGCCGCGGTCGACATGCTGCCCTGGTGGGCGGTGCTCGTCATCGCCGGCCGCGAGGTGGCCGTGACGATCCTCCGGATCCGCCTCGTCCGGGGCCGCGACCTGGTCATGCCGGCGAGCGGCTGGGGCAAGGCCAAGACCGTGAGCCAGGTCGTCGCCGTGGCGGCGTTCCTGTGGCCAGGGGTGCCGGACGGGCTCCGTGTACCGCTGCTCTACGGTGCCATCGCCCTGACGCTGTGGTCGGGCCTCGAGTACGCGTTCCGCGCCGGTCGGCTCGCCCGGGCCGCGGAGCACGGCGCGAGCGAGCGGTGACGGACGTCAGGACGGCACGTGAAGGTCAGCATCGTCTCGGTGGGGACCGAGGTCGTCCTCGGCGACCAGGTCGACGCCAACGCCGCGTGGATCTCGCAGCGTCTGCGTGAGATCGGCGTCGAGGTGCAGTACCACCTCGCGATCGGGGACGACCACCAGGCGCTCTGCGCCGGCCTGCGCTGGGTCGTGGAGCGCTCGGATGCCGTGATCGTCGGCGGCGGGCTCGGGCCGACGCCCGACGACCTCACGCGCGAGGCCGTCGCCGAGGTCGTCGGCGAGCTGCTCGAGACCCGGGAGGAGCTCGAGGAGGCCATCCTCCAGGTCTTCGCGCAGCGCGGGCTGCGGATGCCCTCCTCGAACCTCCAGCAGGCGCGCATCCCCCGTGGTGCGAAGCCGTTCCTGCCGCTCGGCACGGCGCCGGGCTTCCAGGTCGAGGTCGACGACACGGTCATCTACGTGCTGCCCGGCGTCCCGTGGGAGTACCAGGGGATGTACGAGCGCGACGTCGTCCCCGACCTCCTCACCCGCGTCGGCGGCGGCGCCTCCGTCACCCGCACCATCCACGTCTCCGGGATGGGCGAGGCGACGGTCGCCGAGCTCGTCGCCCCGATCGTCCAGGACCACACCTCCGACGACGACGTCGCCGTCTCCTACCTCGCCACGGGCCAGGAGATCCAGGTCCGCGTGACCGCCCGGGCGGCGGACCCGACGGCCGCCCGCGAACGGACCGAGCCCGTGCTCGCGGCGATCCGCGAGCGCCTCGGCCGCGTCGTGGTCGGCGTCGACCAGGAGAGCATCGAGGAGGTCATCGGCGGGCTGCTGAAGGACGCGGACCAGAGCGTCGCGTTCGCCGAGTCGGCCACCGCCGGGGGGGTCACCGCGCGGATGGCGAGGATCCCGGGCGCCTCCGGGACGCTGAAGGGCGGCATCGCCGTCTACTCGACCGAGACCAAGACCCGCTGCCTCGGCGTGCCCGAGGAGCTGATCGAGGAGCACTCCCCGGTCAGCGAGGAGGTCACCCGCGAGCTGGCGCTGCGCGTGCGCGAGCACTTCGGCGCCGACTGGGGCGTCGCCGTGACCGGCGTCGCGGGCCCCGGCACCCAGGGCGGCAAGCCCGTCGGCACCGTCGTCTGGGCCGTCGCCGCCCCGGACGGGGAGGTCACCGTGGAGGCCGGCGAGTTCCCGGGCGACCGCCACGCCATCCAGGAGCGGCTCGGTTCGGCCGCGCTCGAGCTCCTGCGACGGTCCCTCGAGAACGCGGCGGGATGAGGCTGTTCGTGGCCTTCGGCGTGGCGGACGACGTGGTCGACCGTCTCGACCGGGAGCTCGCGCCGCTCCGGGACCGCCACCCGGGCCTCAACTGGACCCCGCCGGCGACGTGGCACGTCACGCTCGCGTTCCTCGGCGAGGTCGACGGCGAGCGCATCGACGAGGTCGAGGCGGCGGTGTCCGGCGCCGTCGCCGCGGCGGGGCAGGGCGTCGGGTCGATCGAGCTGACCCTCGCGGAGCCCGGGCGCTTCGGCGACCGCGTGGCGTGGCTCGGCGTCGAGGACCGTCCGCGGGGCGCGGTCGCCCGGCTCGGGGCGGCGATCCAGGACGACATCGCCGCACGTCCCGGGCTGCCGGTGGACCGCAAGGCGATCCGCCCGCACGTCACGCTCGCCCGTGCCCGCGGTCGCCGTGGGAGGCTCCCCCCGGAGCTCGGCGAGGACCTCCCGCGGCTCGACGCGTCGTGGACGGTGCCGGTGGCGACGATCTTCCGGTCGCACCTCGGGGCGGGCCCGCTCGAGCACGAGCCCCTGGTGACCGTGCCGCTGGCGGGCTGACAGCCCGTCACCGGCGCCGTGCGCTCCGTCATCTCCGCGCTGCGGCCTTCGCGCGCGGCGGCCGCAGCGGCAGGAGCGCGCGTCCCGGGGACAGAACCGAGGAGGGTCGCCGCACGACTCGAGCGGCCGAAGACAGGGAGAGCCCGGTCATGCGTCGTTCCACGGTGAGCTTCGTCCTGGGGATGTTCGCGGTCACGACGGTCGGTGCCGCGCCGTTCCTCTTCGACCGCCAGGACCACCGCGAGCACCTCCACAAGGAGCTGGCGAGCACCTCGGCGCTCGCCGCGGCCAACGCCGAGCGGCTGCCGGAGGGGCGGCTCTCCGACGTCGCCTGCCGCGGGGGCAAGGCCGGGCCGTTCGCCTGCGACGGGGTCGACCTCCTGAGCTTCGTGCCGCTCGACGAGTTCCGCGCCGAGGGCTCGACCGCCGAGGCCAGCGACATCTGGGGCTGGACGGACGCCGGGTCGGGCGACGAGTACGTGATCATCACGAAGACCGACGGCACGTCGTTCTTCCGCATCACGGATCCGACCCAGCCCGTCTACCTCGGCGACCTCCCGAACGACTCGCCCGACCACCTCCACTGGCACGACGTCAAGATCTACGAGGACCACGCCTACATCGTCTCGGAGTCCCCGGCGCACCTCGTGCAGATCTTCGACCTGACCCGGCTGCGTGGCGTCACGGAGGCACGGACCTGGGACGCCGACGCCCTGTACCCGCTGAACATCTCGGCCCACAACATCGCGATCAACGAGGAGACCGGGTTCGCGTACGTCGTCGGCGGCAACGACGGGGTCGTCGGTCCCGACCAGTGCCTCTCGGGGCTGCACATGATCGACCTCAGCGAGCCCAAGTCGCCGGCGTTCGCCGGCTGCTACGCCGACTCGGGCGGACCCGGGCTCGCCGGCCGGATCGTGGGCGGCCCCGTCGAGGACAACTCGCCGGCGGCGTACGTCCACGACACCCAGTGCGTGAACTACAAGGGCCCGCACAAGGAGTACCAGGGTCGCGAGATCTGCCTCAACTCGTCCGAGGACGAGCTCACCATCGTCGACGTCCACGACAAGTCGGCGACCCGCACCATCAGCGTGCTCGAGTACCCCGACGTCGCGTACGCGCACCAGGGCTGGCTCACCGAGGACCACCGGTACTTCCTCCTCGGTGACGAGCTCGACGAGATGAACTACGGGATGAACACGCGCACGCTCGTCTTCGACGTGAGCAACCTCGAGGAGCCGACGCTCCACTTCGAGCACCTGCACGACACGCGGGCGATCGACCACAACATGTACACGCACGAGAAGCTCCTCTACCAGTCCAACTACACCGCTGGGCTGCGGGTGCTCGACACGTCCTTCCTCGCCGACAAGCGCCTGCCGGAGCTGGCGTCCTTCGACGTCTTCCCCGGTGACGACGACGCGCCCGTCGCCGAGTTCGCTGGCACCTGGTCGAACTACCCGTACTTCGCGTCCGGCACCGTGGCCGTCAGCAGCATCGGGGAGGGCCTGTTCCTCCTGAAGGTCCAGGACGGGGTCTTCAAGAGGATCGGCGAGACCAAGGAGAAGCCCGGGCGCGCCGGCGGCGGCAAGGTCGCGTTGGGTCCGCCCACCGAGCTCGATGCGTTCTTCGCGATCGGCTGCGTGACGGAGGGCGAGGACCCGCGGTGCGTCAGCACGTCCTACGCCCTGTCCGAGGAGGTGGGGGACAACTCCGTCGGCAACCTGCTCGCGCTGACGCCGGCGAACGAGGCCCTCTACCGCTTCGACGGTGACGAGCCGACCCAACCCTTCCCCGCCGACGGCACCCTGCCGAGCACCGTGAAGATCCGCACCGATCAACCCGTCACCGGGGAGATCGCCATCCACACCTGGCAGCGCGACCGGGTCGGGGCCGGCCTCACGACCGTCTACGTCGAGGTCTTCGGGACGCGTGACGGTCGACGGGTCCTCCTGGGCAACGCGACCTCCACGCAGCCGGTGCTGCCGACGGGTGCGCCGACCGTCTTCCCGTTCGAGTTCGAGATCGATCCGGAGCTCGAAGGCGTCGCCGTCAGCAACCTCGTCGCCGGCGTGGCCGTGCGTGGCGTGAACGCCTTCGCCGGGTTCATCGACGGCGTCGGGAGGAGCACCATCACGGTGCCGACCTACCGCTGAGGATCACCTCCCACGGCTGCACCGGGGCGAGCGCTCGCCCCGGCGCAGCCGTTCCTCAGATGGGCGGTCGTGCGACCTCGGTCGTCGCCGCGTCGGCCGGGTCAGCGGTCGGCACGGTCGCGTCGGCGGAGGCGCCAGCGTCGTCCGCGGCCGGCGCCGCGTCGGCGGCCAGCCGCGGGACGGGAGGAGGGAGCGGGGCCCCCTCGGCCCGCAGCTCGGCGTAGATCTCCCAGACGCGGTCGAACACCGCCCGCGCCTGCCGGGCGTCGTAGAGCGCGCCGTGGGCCTGGTCCTTGTCGTGCGGGATGCCGAGCGCCCGGCAGGTCTTCGCGAGGCTCCGGGGCGACTCGGGCCCCGGGGCGATGAGCGGCAGCGCGAGGGTCTCGACGTCGAGGAGGTGGTGGTCCCAGGTCGGCTCGACCCCGAGCTTGCGGCAGGCGCGGCTCAGGTGGTTGACGTCGAAGTCCGGGACCGCGCCCACGATGACGGCGCCGTCGGCGTCCTCCAGGAACTGGACGAGCCACTCCTTCATGGGGGTCTTCGGCTGCGGAGCGATGCGCTCGGCGTAGTGGGTGAGGGTCAGCGCGTCCTCGTCCGCCCCGTCCGTCGTGTGCTGCGGGAAGTACTGCCGCTCCTCCTCGCGGCCGTCCTCGAAGCGCACGATCCAGGCCACCTCGGTGAG
>JAHWKB010000420.1 GCA_019348115.1 Actinomycetota bacterium
AGGTGCTTGAGCTCGGCGTTGAAGACCTCGGCGGTGTCCTCGTCGGCGAAGTAGCCGTACTCGACGCCCCAGCCGGTGATGGTGTCGGCGACGCGGTCGACCATCTGGCGGACGGAGCGCTCGCGCTCGGGGGTGCCGAGCTGGCCGCGGAAGTACTTCTGCGCCACGATCGTGGTGGCGTTCATCGACCAGGACACGGGGAACTCGACCCCGAGCTGCTCGAACGAGACGGAGCCGTCGCGCCAGTTCTTGATCACGGCGTCGCGGAGCTCCCACTCGAGCTCGTCGTACGGGTGGGTGCCGCCGGTGGTGAAGAAGCGCTCGAGCTTGATGCCCTTGGACTTCCCCCGCCCCTCGACCCTGAGACCCGGACCGGCCGGGCCGGTGTCGTCGAGGACCAGCGTCTCGTGCTGGTCGGTCCGCGCCTCGATCGGCGTCTCCGTCGTGTCTGCCATGCCCGCTCGCTCCCTCGGTGATCCGGTTGTGCCGTGTGACAACGATGTGATTACACCGCTGGGCCCCGTCCGATGTCAACGAGTCTGCACGTCGCGGGAGGACCCGTCGAACACAACCCGTGGGGCCCGTTCACAGCTCTGAGCACAAGATGTTGTGGTCTGACGGCCTCCGGAGGGGGCGGCGCACAGGGTGTTCCACACCCCGTCCACAGCTGGAGCGATCTTGTCCACCCTGCTTGCCCTCCGCTAACCGAGCGAGGAGCGCGCGGCTCGGGGCCGCGTCGACCGGCCTGCGCGCGGAACGGGGACCCATCGGCGCGCCCGCCGGCTCCGAACCAGGGGTGCACGCGGCGATCGGCGCCGCTCGGATCGACAGTGAGGCGCACGTGGACCGCCCGTCCCTCCCCTCGGCGGCCGTCACCCTGACGGCCGCGGCCGGCGTGCTCCACGTCTCCGCCGCCGCTGCGCACCTCGACGGCTCGCTCCTCCTGTCCCTCGCGTTCGTCGCCCTCGCCGTGGCCCAGCTCGCGACCGTCGCGACGGTGCGCCGGTGGCCCGGGGCGACGGCCGAGGTCGTCGTCTTCGCCAACCTCGCCGCGGTCGGCGCCTGGGCGGTCTCGCGCACCGTCGGCCTCCCGCTCGTGGGCACCGGCGTGGAGCCGCTCGGGATCGCCGGCCTCGCGACGGTCGCGCTGGAGCTCGCGGCCGTGGCGGTCGTGGTCCTCGGTCCCCGTCTCGTCGCCGCCTCCTCGAAGCTCGCCTCCGCCGCGGTCGTGGCGAGCCTCGCCGCGGTCGCGGTCGCCGCCCCCGCCACCGGCCACGCCCACGACGACGCCCACGGCCACGCGGCGGTCGACGCGGACCACGCCGCCGCGGAGGACGTGGCGGTCGTGCAGCTCGGCCCCGGCGACTTCGAGGGCGACACCGACCTCGGGGAGCCCGCGAACGCGGACACCATGAAGGCGCTCATGACCGGGGCCGTCCAGCCCATCGTGATCACGAGCGACGGCCGGCTCCTCGGTGCCGGCGCGCACGACCCCCACGACACGGGCCTCGCGGACGCCGTGGAGGAGCGCCGGCGCGAGCTCGCCACCACCGGCGACGACGGCCACCCGCACCCCGCCGGCACGGTCCCGCACGACGACTGACGGAGCGGCGCACGCCCCCGGACTAGCCTCGTCGTCGCCCGCACCCCGCCGCCGACGATGAGGAACGACCGTGTCGGACCACGCGCGTCGGGTCGAGCTGCCGCTGTGGCTCCTCCGCACGTCAGCCTGGACGTGGCGCCTGCTCCTGCTGCTGATCGCGGTCGTGCTGGCGGTCTGGATCATGGTCCGGCTCGCGCTCGTGACCCTGCCGGTCATCGTGGCGCTGATCCTCGCGACGCTGTGCGTGCCGGTCGCCGACTGGCTCGAGCGGCACGGGGTGAAGCCGGCGCTCGCGGCGCTTGTCACCGTGATCGGTGGGCTCGCCGCCGTCGGCGGCGTCATCGCGCTCCTGGTCCCGACCTTCATCGACCAGATCGTCGAGCTCCGCCCGACCATCCAGGCCGG
>JAHWKB010000421.1 GCA_019348115.1 Actinomycetota bacterium
ACGCGGACCATCAGCTCGTCCCCGATCACGCCGACGGTCATGTGGCCCCGGACCATGAAGGCGAGTCCTCCGAACATCTTCCGCTCGACCGGCGACGCACCGGCCGCCGCCAGGGCGGAACGCACCGCGTCGGCGACGTCCTCGCTGTACACCCGCGGCTCCTCTCGCTGTCGTCGTCACGCTGTCACGACCGCCCGCGGCGCACAAGCCGTCGGGGCGTACGTCGACGGATCATCCGTGCGGATGCGACGTCGCGAGGTCGAGCTGGGTGGGGCGGTTGCTACGTTCGGGTGGGGAGCGTCGACACCGCACGCTCGCGCAGGGGTCGTCATGGTCGACGATGTCGAGGGTTCCCGTCGGTTCCAGGTGGACGACGC
This sequence comes from Actinomycetota bacterium, assembly GCA_019348115.1. GTDB lineage: Bacteria > Actinomycetota > Nitriliruptoria > Nitriliruptorales > Nitriliruptoraceae > JAHWJY01. The sequence continues at coordinate 378 of JAHWKB010000421.1, forward strand.
GGCCTACGACCGGTTCATGGGACGCTACTCGCGCCCGCTGGCACGCGTGTTCGCGGACTTCGCGGAGGTCCGGTCGGGACTCCACGTGCTGGATGTCGGGTGCGGCCCGGGGGCGCTGACGGAGGAGCTCGTCGCCCGTGTCGGCGCCGAGGCCGTCCGGGCGCTCGACCCCTCGGAGCCGTTCGTCGCTGCGTGCGCCGCCCGACATCCCGGTGTCGACGTGCGGTTGGGACGGGCGGAGGCGCTCCCCTTCGACGACGGCAGCGTCGATCGCGTCGTCGCCCAGCTCGTGCTGCACTTCGTGAGCGACCCTGCGGCGGTCGCCGCGGAGTTCGCCCGGGTGTTGCGTCCTGACGGCATCGCGGCCGCCTGTGTCTGGGACTTCGCCGAAGGGATGGAGATGCTCCGCACGTTCTGGGACGCGGCGCTCACGGTCCGACGGGACGCTCCCGACGAGGCGACGACGCTCCGGTTCGGTGGCCCCGGGGAGATCGCGGCTCTGCTCGACGCGGCCGGGTTCGTCGACATCGAGGAGGCCGAGCTCGCCGTCGCGTCGCGCTACGGGGACTTCGACGAGCTCTGGGACGGCTTCCTCGCCGGCGTCGGCCCGGCGGGCACCTTCTGCCTGAGCCTGGACGGCGACGAGCGCGCCGTCCTGCGTCACGAGCTCCACCGGCGACTGGGCGAGCCCAGGGGCAGCTTCACGCTGGGCGCCGTGGCGCGGGCCGCCTGCGGCCGCCGGGACGGGTAGATCGTCGACCCAGAGCCGGGAGCGCGCCGACCGCGTGCCTCGGGGCGCGCCAGTCGGGCTACGTTCCGGTCCCCGGCGGAGGTGGTGAGGTGAAGGTCGCGGCAGCGCAGACGTCCTCGGTGTGGCTCCAGCCGGAGGCCACGACCGCCAAGGCCATCGAGTGGCTGACGACGGCCGCCGGCGACGGCGTGGATCTCCTCGCCTTCCCCGAGACGTTCCTGTCGGGCTACCCGTTCTGGGTCACCCTCACCGACGGCGCCCGGTTCAACGACACGCGCCAGAAGCGTGCGTACGCGGCGTACCTCGACGCCGCGGTCGAGGTCGACGGGCCGGAGGTCGGTCGCATCGTGACCGCGGCGCGGGACCTCGGCGTCTTCACCTACCTCGGCATCACCGAGCGGGGGACCGGCTCGGCTCGCGGCACGGTCTTCTGCACGCTGCTCGCGATCGATCCCGCCCACGGGCTCGTCAGCTCGCACCGCAAGCTCATGCCGACCTACGAGGAGCGGCTGGTGTGGGGCGCCGGCGACGGTCACGGCCTGCGGGTGCACCCGACAGCCTCGGGCCTGCGGGTGGGAGGGCTCAACTGCTGGGAGAACTGGATGCCGCAGGCGCGGCACGCGATGTACGCGGGCGGCGAGGACCTCCACGTCTCCGTGTGGCCTGGCTCGTCCTGGCTGACCCGCGACATCACCCGCTTCATCGCGCTCGAGGGTCGCGTCTGGAGCCTCGCCGCGAGCGGGCTCATGTCGCTGGACGACGTCCCGAGCGACTTCCCCCTCCACGACGCCCTGGCCGAGCACGCCGGCGAGCTCGAGGCCTACGACGGCGGATCGGCGATCGCCTCGCCGACCGGCCACTGGGTCGTCGAGCCGGTC
>JAHWKB010000422.1 GCA_019348115.1 Actinomycetota bacterium
CGTCTCCGGGTCCTCGTAGTCGAGCTCGCGCTCGTCGGTGCGGACGATCGAGTAGGCCGGGGTGGCCGACTCGCCGTAGTAGATGCCCGGCTCCGCCTCCGGGTCGAGCTCCTCGACGCCCCGCGGCGGGATGTCGCGGACGAGGAAGACCGGCTGGCCCTCGTCGTCGGAGGTGTTGACCTGGGAGGCGACGACACCGAACCCGTGCGTGTAGGTGAGACGGGTGTTCTGCCACGACTGGGCGCTCTGCTCGAGGCCCTCGACCTGCAGCTCACGGGCGGAGAGCATCACCTGGCGGACGGCCCCGTCGATGACGTAGCGATCCACGTCCACGTCGACGAACTGGTAGTAGGGCCGCAGAGCCTGCAGCTGCGCGTAGGTGGTCGCGAGCACGGCCGGGTCCCACAGCCGGACGTTCTGGAGCGTGACCTCGTTCTCCTCGACCTCGGCCTCGTCGAGGTCGTCGGTGACGGGGAACTGCGCGATCTCGGCGTCCGCGAGGCCGAACGCGGCGCGCGTCGCCTCGATGTTCCGCTCGATGAAGGGCGCTTCGCGGGCGAGCTCCTGCGGGTCGACGCGCAGCCGCTGGATGGCCGCCGGGTACGCGCCCTGGAGGAGGATGCTGGCGAGGACGAGCAGGGCGATGGCCGCGCCGGGGAGGAGGAAGCCGCGCCGGCGGATGCTCGCGAGCACCATCAGGATCGCGATCGCGCTGACGCCGAGCAGGAGGTAGAGCGCCGGCAGCTCGGCGTTCACGTCGGTGAACGACGCACCCGTGACGGTGCCGCGCGGCGAGTAGTTCAGCATGTAGCGGTCGAGCCAGTACCCCCACGCGCGGATCGCGAGCAGCAGCGCGAGCAGCACCGACAGGTGCGCCTTCACGTTCGGGAGGAGCTTGTCCGTGCGCGACTCGGGACGGATGCCGCCCAGGAGGTAGTGGGCACCGACGGTCAGCAGCGTGACGAGGAGGACCGACGTGAACAGCCAGGTCTGCACGAAGGACAGCCACGGCAGGGTGAAGACGTAGAACCCGATGTCCCGCCCGAACTGCGGGTCGGCCATGCCGAACTCCTGGGCGTTCCGCCACAGGAGGTACGGCTCCCACTGGCTCGCGACGGCCGCCCCGGATGTGAAGCCGAAGAGCAGGGCGAGCGCGCCGATCACCCACGGGACGTAGGGATCGATCATCTGCCGGTACCGCTCGACGATCGCCTGCTGCGGCGTCGTCGGCACGAAGAACGGCCGGGTCCGCCACACGTAGATCAGGTTGCCGGCGACGAGCAGCGCGAGGAACACGCCGAAGACCAGGGCGAGGAGCACCTGGGACCCGAGGATGGTCGTGAAGACCGACCGCGCGTCGATGGCGTCGAACCACCACAGCTCGGTGAGGAACGTCGCGATGCGGTTCGAGAAGAGGAACAGCAGGACGACGGCCACGACGACCACGGTCCCCACCCGTCTCCGTAGCAGGTCCCGCACGTCAGCCCTCTCCCTCGCGTCCCCACCGCCGAGGACCGGCGGATGGGGGGGTCAGGAGCCTATCCCGTGGGCGCCCCGGTCCCGTCGGGCGCGAGCCCGCAGGTGCAGCCGTCGTGGGCGGGCGGCACGGTGTCGCCGCTGGGGTACTCCTGGCCGAGCGGCACCCCACCGTCCTGGTCGTTGAGGCGGCAGCGGTTGGCGGGGCAGCGCGGCTCCTGGCCGAGGACCCAGCGCGACCGGTCGATCCCGACGCTGCGCCACACGTCGAGCTGGCCGAAGCCGTAGACGCGGGCGAGGTGCTGGTCGACGACCTGCTCGACGACCGGACCCTTGAGGTCGCGGAAGACCTCGCCGACCCGCTCGGACAGCGACGTCTCGGGCTCGCCCGCCTCGACGCCGGCGCGGATGGTCGCGCGGAGCGCGGACGTCACCTCGTGGGACAGCACCGCACGGAACGTCGCCGCGGCCGCCGGCACGCGCGACTGGTCGTCGGCGTCCTCGGGTGCCTCGCGGTCGACGAGGA
>JAHWKB010000002.1 GCA_019348115.1 Actinomycetota bacterium
GCTGGTCGTTGCCGTAGATGTAGAACGTGCCGTCGCGGTCGACGTACGGCGCCTTCACGGCCCAGGTGTCCGAGTCCGAGAAGTGCGCGAACGCGACCTCCTTCAGGCCGGCGCCGGTGGCACCCAGCGACACCCCGACGAGCGACGAGAGGTCCACGACCGACACGCCGAGGTTGTAGAACGCGATGTTCATCAACGCCTCGTCCTCGTGGAGCTCGAAGACGTGTGCGGTGCAGCGTCCGCGGCCGAGCGCGCGGGTGGTGGTGACGTCGTCGATGTTCCAGTAGCCGACCTTCACGGGGTTGTTCTCGAGGTCCCCGGTGATGTCGTAGATGTGCACGCCACCGCTGGGGCAGGTCTGCTCGCCGCCGGCCGCTCCGGCGAACTCGTCCTCGACGAACAGGAACGTGCGCTCACCGAGGATCGGGTCGGTGAGCGTGACGGGGTCCGCCTGGTGCTCGACGTTGATCGCGGGGTCCATGAAGCTCGACACCAGCGCCGGCGCCTCGGGGTTCGTGGTGTCGATGATGACCGTCTGGGAGAGCGCGGCCGAGTAGGCGCGGGTGCCGTCGCTGTTGAACGTGAGGTCGTGGCTGTCGGTGCCGAGGCCGGGTCGCACCGGGAGCGCGAACGTGGTGACGTGCTCGGGGTTCGCCAGGTCGGTGATGTCGAAGATCTCGATGCCGGCGTCGGCGGCGTTGGTGATCAGCTCCGAGTTCGAGTTGTAGAGGTACCGCCCGCTCGGGTGGACCGTCTGGTTGTGGGAGCCCAGCGGGATCTCCACGAACCCGACCGCCGTCGGGGCGTAGGGGTCGGTGATGTCGAGGATGATCGTGCCCGTCTTCTGGCCCTCCTTCCGCAGCCCCTTGTCGAGCAGCTCCTGGTAGCAGGTGCTCTCCACCTTGGCGCCGCTACGCGACGAGTTGTCCTGGGTGAACGTCGCGAAGGTGCGGCCCCCGAGGTCCTCCCGGGTGAAGATCTGGACGTCGCCCTGGTACACGCCGCAGTCGTAGGACGTCACGATGGTCGCCTGCTCGGGCACGGTGACGTCGACGATCTGCAGACCGTTCTCGTACGAGCCCGCCAGCGAGAAGGTCCGCTGCAGCCGCGGCTTGTCGGGATCGGCGTCGACGATCGGGGTGGACCCGGCCGTCGCGACGCGGTTGGCCGGGACATCGAGATCCACGAACTCGAGGTCCGTCCCGCCCATCTTCGTGGCGCCGTGGCGCAGCTCGTACGGCAGCTGCTTCACGTGCTCCAGCGTCGAGCTCTGCGCGAGCGGGGCGGCGGCGCTTCCCACGCCGGCGTCGACGGCGACGAAGCCGTAGGCGGGGACGAGCGAGAGAGCGAGCACGGGCGTCAGCCGTCGTGCGCGGCGGGCGAGGGACATGGACGAGCCTCCGGGGTGGGTTCCCCGTGGCTCTTCGACGGCCGGTCCCGCTGCTCCTGCCGGCCGGCCGGTCAGCGCGCGGTCATGCCCGTAGCCGGGCTCCGATGACCTCCGCCTCGCGTCCGACGGCGGCGATGACCCCCTCGGCGTCGTCGTCGGTCAGCTGCCGGTCGGGCGACTGCAGCCGCAGGCGCATCGCGATCGACCGCTGCCCCTCGCCGAGCTGCTCGCCGCGGTACTCGTCGAAGAACCACAGCTCGTCGAGGAGGTCGCCGGCGCCGGCGCGCGCCGCGCCCTCGAGGGCGGCGTAGCTCACGGACTCGTCGGCGACGAGGGCCACGTCCACCGTCATGGCCGGGTGGCGGACGAGGTCGACGGCCTGGACCGGCACGAGGTCCTCGCCGACGAGGTGCTCGAGGAGCGGCTCGACGAGCAACTCCGCGACGACGACCGGCTCGACGAGGTCACGGCGCTCGGCCTCCGCCGGGTGGAGCTGCCCCACGACGCCGACCTCGACGCCCCGCAGCACGAGCGCCGCGGTCCGGCCGGGGTGGAAGCCGTCCCGCTCCGTGGCGTGCCGCTCCAGCTTCCAGGTGGGGTCGAGCAGCCGCGCAGCGGACCTCGCGTTCGATGCGTCGGCCGGCGCCACGCCGGCGACGACCGCGTCCAGCACGGCGAGGAGGTCGTAGACGTCCCAGGTCTCGCCCTCGGCGAGCCAACCGGGCCCGGTGCGCAGCCCCTGCGCGGCCAGCGCGAGGACGCGCGGCTGCGTCGGGAGCGGCGTGCCGTCCGGGTCGGTCCAGCGCCAGCCGTCGCCGAAGCCCTTGAGGCTCGCCTCGACGGCGTCGCCGGCGGGGCGGAAGATCCGCGCGAGCTCGAACACGGCGGTGCCGGGACGGCCCTGCCCGACGTTGCGGCGCACGACCTGCAGCAGCCCCTCGACGAGGGTCGGCGCCATGGCGGCGGCGTCCTTCGCGAGCGGGTTGGTGAGCTGGACCCGGCCGTCGCTCGGGGTCACGCCCTCGAGGGCGTCGTCGCCGACGAACGGGCGTCCGCGCACCTCGTGGAACCCCGCCGCCAGCACCGTCTCGCGCAGGCGACGCTCGGCGCGTTGGGGGCGCGACAGCCCACCCTGGAGCGGCACCGCCGGCATGGTCGCCGGGATGCGCTCGTAGCCGTAGAGCCGCGCGATCTCCTCGGCGAGGTCGGCCGGCCGGCCGAGGTCCCCGCGCCACGACGGCGGGGAGACGGTGAGCGTGGTGCCGTCGACCGCGACCTCGCAGGCCTCGCGCCGCAGGAGCGACGCCTGGGTGCCCGCGTCGAGGTCGGTGAGTCCGAGGAAGCGGGCGACCCAGGCGGCGTCGAGCGTGACCGCTGGCGGCGGCGCGGCCTGCTCCCCCGCGTCGGTGGCGGCGACGATGCGGCCGCCCGCGAGCTCGACCAGCAGCTCCGCAGCGCGGGCGACCGCGACGGGCGCCATCGCGGGGTCGACGCGACGCTCGAAGCGCAGCGACGCCTCCGAGACGAGGTTCAGCCGCCGGGACGTGCGGCGGATGGTGAGCGGGTCCCAGGTGGCGCCCTCGAGCAGCACCCGTGTGGTCGTGGCCGAGACCTCGCTGTCCGCCCCACCCATCACGCCGGCCAGCGAGACGATGCGGTCGGCGTCGGCGATGACGAGGTCGGTGTCGAGGAGCTCGCGCTCCTGGTCGTCGAGCGTCACGAGCGTCTCGCCGGCGTCCGCCCAGCGGACCGTGAGCTCCGGGCCGTGGAGACGGTCGACGTCGAAGGCGTGCAGCGGCTGGCCGGTCTCGAGCATCACGAAGTTCGTGATGTCGACCACGTTGTTGATCGCCCGGACGCCGCACTGGGCGAGCCGCTGACGGAGCCACCACGGCGAGGGGCCGACCGTGACGTCCTCGACCGTCCACGCGACGAACCGCGAGCACCCGACCACGTCGCCTCGGACGGTCCCGGAGAGATCGACGGGGACGCCGCCCGCCGTCGGTGGCTCCTCGACGGAGAGCCCCCGGACCTCGCGGTCGAGGATCGCGGCCACCTCGCGGGCGATGCCGAGGATCGAGTGGTGATCGCCGCGGTCGGCGAGGACCGCGACCTCGATCACCGGCTCGCCGACCGGCAGCAGCTCGGCGAGGTCGGCACCGAGCGGGGTGTCCTCGTCGAGCACGATGATCCCGTCGTGGTCCTCGCCGAGCTGCAGCTCGCGGGCCGAGCACAGCATCCCGTTCGACACCACCCCGCGGAGCTCGCGGGCCTCGAGCCGGAGCGGCTCGTCCCTGCCCGGGATGGTGGCACCGACCTCGGCGTGGGCGACGACGTCACCGACGTCGAAGTTCGCGGCTCCGCAGACGAGCTCGGTCTCGGTCGTGCCATCGGTCACCTGCACGACCCGGAGCTTGTCCGCATCGGGGTGCGGGCCCCACGCCACGACGCGCTTCGTCCGGACGCCGCTCGTGCCGCGCCCCGGGAGGTGGACCTCCTCGACCTCGAGCCCGTGGAGGCTCATGGCGTCGACGAGCTCGTCGAGCGACAGGTCGGCGACGTCGACGAAGCGCTGGAGCCAGGACAGGGGGACCTTCACGGCGGAAACTCCTCGGGGGCCGGAGGGGCCTAGAAGCGGGCGAGGAAGCGGACGTCGCCCTCGAAGAACTCACGGATGTCGGTGACGCCGTGCCGGAGCATCGCGACACGCTCGGCGCCGACGCCGAAGGCGAAGCCGCTGTAGCGGTCCGGGTCGATGCCGCAGGCCGAGAGCACGGCGGGATCGACCATCCCCGAGCCGAGGATCTCGATCCACCCGGTGCCGGAGCACACGCGGCACGCCTCGCCCTGCCCCGAACAGAAGCCGCAGGAGACGTCCACCTCGGCGGACGGCTCGGTGAACGGGAACATGGACGGGCGGAGCCGGATCTGGCGCTCGGGACCGAACATGGCGCGAGCGAAGGTGAGGAGCGTCCCGCGGAGGTCCGCCATCGTGACGCCCTCGTCGACGAGGAGCCCCTCGACCTGGTGGAACACCGGGGAGTGCGTGGCGTCCACCGCGTCGGCACGGAACACGCGCCCCGGAACGACGACGGCGATCGGTGGCGCGGTCGTCGTCATGACCCGGGCCTGCACCGGCGAGGTGTGGGTGCGCAGCACCACGTCGGACGGCCCTTCGACGTCGGCGTAGATGGTGTCCATCTCCTGCCGTGCCGGGTGGTCCGGGGGGATGTTCATGAGGTCGAAGTTGTAGGTCGCCGACTCGACCTCGGGGCCCTCGGCCACCCGGTAGCCGAGCCCGACGAACACGTCGACGATCTCGTCGAGGACCTGCGTCAGGAGGTGCGGGCGACCGGGCGGTACGCGCCGCGGTGGCAGCGACAGATCGAGCCGCTCGCCGCGCAGGCGGTCCTCGAGCTCGGCCGCAGCGAGGGCGTCACGCCGGGTCTCGTAGGCCTCCTCGAACGCCCGCTTGAAGGCGTTGATCGCCTGGCCCTGCGCCTTGCGCTCGTCCGGCGAGAGGTCGCGCATCTCCCCCTGGGCGGCGACGAGCTCGGAGCGCTTGCCGGTGAACCGGACGCGCGCCTCGTCGAGCTCGCCCACGGTCGACGCCTCGCGGAGGGCGGCGAGGGCGGCTTCCTGGACGGCGGCGAGATCGGCCACGGGCGAGGCTCACTTGCGACGGCACGGACGGCGGGAGGACGGCTTCCAGAGCGTAACGGTCCCTCCGTGGAGGCACGTCACCCGGACCCTGCGCCCGCCCGGCCGTGCAGGTCCCCGGCGGGAGCGATGCCGCGCCATCGATCCCCTCGCCCGGAGCGGGCCCGCCGTCCGTTCGGGCGTGGGCCGGGAGGGCGGGCACCGCGCTCCGGTGGGATGCTCCCCGGACCTCACGTCGGGAGCGGGATGCGCGGTCAGCTGGTCAAGGGAGCCGTCGCCGGTGTCGTCGGCACGTGGCTGATGGACGTGGCGGCGTGGACGCTGTACCGACAGGCGTCCGCGGAGACGCTCCGGGAGGAGGACCGCACGCGCATCGACGGCAAGGACACGGCGCACGCCGCTGCCCGACACCTCGCACGCGCCGTGGGGAGCGACGCGGCGCAGGAGGAGCCGAACGCCGGCGGCATCTTCATCCACTACCAGCTCGGGATCGCGCCGGGCGTGGCGTACGCGACGCTGCGCGAGCGCTTCCCGTGGATCACGGCAGGGAAGGGCGCGCTCTGGGGTGCGACGCTCTACGTCACCAACGACCTCGTCGCCGCGCGACTCCTGCGGCTCACCGGGCCGCAGCGGGACTACCCCTGGCAGACCCACGTCCGGGGCCTGATCGGGCACGTGGTGCTCGGCGTCGGGACCCACCTGACGCTCGAGGCGTTGGACGACGCGACGTGATCGGCCGCCGCGGCGCGAGCTCGAAGCGACCGATCGCGGAACAGGTCGTCGTCATCACGGGCGCGTCGTCGGGCATCGGCCGCGAGGCCGCCCATCAGTTCGCCGAGGCGGGAGCGACCGTCGTCCTCGCCGCCCGGAACGAGCAGGCGCTGCGCGCGGCCGCCCGCGAGGTCGAGACGCTCGGGGGCACGGCACTCGTCGTCCCGACCGACGTCAGCGACTGGGCGCAGGTCGCAGCCCTGGCCGAGACGACCCGCGACCGGTTCGGTCGGATCGACACGTGGGTCAACGGCGCGGTGGTGTCGAGCTACGGCTTCCTCGCCGACACCCCCGTCGAAGCCATCGACGAGGTCCTGTCCGTCGGACTCCGCGGACAGTTCCACGGCGTCCGCGCCGCGCTGCCCATCATGCGGAGCCAGGGCTCCGGCACGATCATCGGGATCTCCTCCGTGTTGGGCGTCCGCAGTGTCCCGCTGCAGGTCCCCTACGCCGCCGCCAAGCACGGCACCACCGCGCTCTACGAGGGGCTGCGCGTCGAGGAGCGGATCGCCGGAACGGGAGTCGACGCCACGGCGATCCTGCCGGCCACGGTGAACACGCCGTTCTACGACGTCGTGCCGTCCTTCCTCGGTACGCGCCCGCCCCTGGTCCCTCCCGTGTACCAACCGTCCGCCGTCGCGGAGGCGATCCTCCACGCCGCGGAGCATCCCACCCGGCATGTCCTGGTGGGTGTCGCCGGTCCGCTCTACGCCCTGCAGCGGCTCTCGCCCCGACTCTTCGATGTGTGCCTGCACCTGGCCGGACGCACGTTCCTCGACCGCAGGGATGCTCCGGTCGATCGGGGGCAGTCGAACCACCACGCACCGATCCCCGGCGAGGGGGCGACGGTGGGGCGCGCCCGGGTCGCCCTGCCGCACAGCCGCTACACGCGCACCGTCGGCTTGCGTCCCGCCCGGGCGGCGGTGACCGTCGCGCTGGCGTCCGCGCTGCTGCTGCGCCGGCATCGACGTGGGTGACCGCATGAGGGCACCATGACCCGGATCGAACGTTCCGTCACCATCGACGTGCCGCCCGAGCGGATCTTCCAGGAGCTCACCTCCTGGGATGGGCTGCGACGCTGGTCCGCGATCACCGTCGACCACACGGGACCGAGCCGGTGCAGCGGCGTCGGCGACGCGTTCGCCCAGACCATCCGTCTCGCCGGCTTCCTCGATCTCCGCACCGACTGGGAGGTGACGGCGTACGACCCCCCACGGTCGGTGGCGTACCGCGCCACGGGTCCGGGCGGAGGCCGGCTGCGGATGCGCCAGGACGTGGAACCGGCCGGCGACGGCGGACGTCTCCACCTGGACGTCGAGTACGACCTCCCCGGGCGCGCGTTCGGTGCGGTCGTCGACCGGCTCTACGCCCGCCGGCGGATCCGCACCGACGTCGAGCGCACGCTCGAGAACCTCCGGGGGCTGCTGGAGCGCCGACGTCGCTGAGCGCCCCGGTCGACCGCACGGCATGCACGTCACCGTCGCGCGACCGCTGGGGCAGGCCGGGCACGTCACGGCCGATCGCGCGCCCCGATTGACCGGGGCGCCGGGCAGCGCATCCCGGCCGACGCCGCACGCTGGTCGTCGGCAGCTGGACCGAGGATGTGAGGGACGCGATGGGCGACGAGCGACGAGACACCGATGACGGGCGGGACCGGACGGCCCTGACGCGCAGCCTCGGGTGGTTCAGCCTCGCGCTGGGGACCGCGCAGGTGCTCGCTCCGCACCGCGTCGCGCGCCTGATCGGCGTCGAACCGACGCCGCGCACCGAGACGCTGATGCGCGCCGTCGGGACACAGGAACTGCTCCTCGGCGCCGGCGTCCTGCGCCGCCCACCGCGGGGCTGGCTGTGGTCCCGGGTCGCCGGCGACATCAGCCACCTGGCGATGCTGGCGGCGGCGATCGGCTCCGACGATGGCCAGCGGGAGCGCACCGCGAAGGCGACCGCCGCGGTCGCGGCCATCGGCGTGGTCGACCTCGTCGCCAGTCTCCGCGCCGGCGGCGACGCCGGCCGCGCCGTCCGGTCGGTGAGCTCGCTCACGGTGAACCGTGCCCCCGACGAGGTGTACCGGCGCTGGCGGCGGCTCGAGGACCTGCCGGGGTTCAGCAGCCACGTGACGTCGGTCGAGGTCCGCGACCGACGACGGTCGCACTGGGTCGCCACGGCGCCCGGCGGCACGACCGTCGAGTGGGATGCGGAGATCGTGGCGGACGTCCCTGGTCGTCGGATCGCGTGGCGGTCCCTCCCCGGGGCGGACGTCGCGAACGAAGGCACCATCCGCTTCGCGCCCGCGCCGGGCGACCGCGGGACCGAGGTGACGCTCGAGCTCCGTTACGACGTCCCGGGCGGCGGTGCCGGACGCGCCATCGCGAGGATGCTCGGTGAGCACCCGGAGCAGGCAGCCGAGGACGACCTCCGCCGGTTCAAGCAAATGGTCGAGACCGGCCAGGTCGTCCGCTCGGACGGCAGCCCCGACGGCACCCGCAGCCGTCGCCAGATGTCGCAGCAGCCGGCGCTGCCGCGCGCCTGACGACCGACGACCCGACGACGGGAGGAACGACGATGAGAGCCGTGTGCTGGATGGGCGTCCACGACGTCGAGGTGCGGGACGTGCCGGACCCCGTGATCATGAACGACCGTGATGCCATCGTGAAGGTCACGTCGACCGCGATCTGTGGCTCCGACCTCCACCTCTACGACGGCTACATCCCGACGATGGAGAAGGGGGACATCCTCGGGCACGAGTTCATGGGCGAGGTGGTCGAGGTCGGCGCCGGAGTGTCGAACCTGCGCGTCGGCGACCGGGTCGTCGTGCCGTTCCCCATCGCGTGCGGGAGCTGCAACGCCTGCCGCAGCGGCCTCACGTCGGTGTGCGAGAACTCCAACCCCAACGCGGGCATCCCCGAGAAGCTCTGGGGGCATCCGTCCTGCGGCATCTTCGGCTACTCCCACATGGCCGGGGGCTACGCAGGGGGCCAGGCCGAGTACGCCAGGGTGCCGTTCGCTGACGTCGGGCCGATGAAGGTGCCGGACGAACTGCCCGACGACCAGGTGCTGTTCCTGACCGACGTGTTCCCCACGGGCTACATGGGTGCCGAGCTGTGCGACATCGCACCCGGCGACGTCATCGCCGTCTGGGGCGCCGGTCCCGTGGGGCAGTTCGCCGCCGCGAGCGCCTTCCTCCTCGGTGCCGAGCGGGTGATCCTCATCGACCGCTTCGAGGAGCGCCTCCGGATCGCACGCGAGAACACCGCGGTCGAGACGCTGCACTACGAGGAGGTCGACGTCCTGGACGAACTCAAGACGCTCACGGGCGGCCGGGGGCCGGACGCCTGCATCGACGCCGTCGGGATGGAGGCACACCACCCGTCGGCGCCCGTCGAGGCGTACGACAAGGCCAAGCAGCTCAGCCGGCAGGAGACCGGTCGGCCGCACGCCCTCCGCGAAGCCATCCTCGCCTGTCGCAGCGGGGGGACGGTCTCGGTGATGGGTGTCTACGGGGGCGTCGTCGACAAGTTCCCCATGGGCGCCGTCATGAACCGCTCGTTGACGATCCGGTCGGGTCAGTGCCACGTGCACCGCTACCTCGAGCCCCTCCTGCAGCACATCCGGGCCGGGGACATCGACCCCAGCTTCATCATCACGCACCACCTTCCGCTCGAGGACGCGGCGCACGGCTACGACATCTTCCGGCAGAAGCAGGACGACTGCCTCAAGGTGGTCCTGCGGCCGTAGAACGTGGCCCTGTCGTCGACGCGCTCTCGGGCGTCATCGGCGCGGGGACGGTCCCGGTCGTCGGCGACCCCGTGACGCGCACGGCTGCCGTCGAGGGACCGTCCGATCGGGACCCTCAGCCGGCGGCGATCTCCGCGAGCATGTCGGCCAGTCGCGCGAAGGCGGCCCCCTTCTCGAGGTAGCCGGCGGCGCCGAGGCGCAGCGCCGTCGCCTCCATCTGCCCCGCGTCGAGGCCGGACAGGATCACGACCTTGGTCGTCGGGCACTCCTCGAGGATGCGTGGGAGCGCCTCGAGCCCGTCCATCACCGGCATCGAGAGGTCGAGGACGCACAGGTCGGGCTGGTGCTCGCTGGCCGTGCGGATGCCCTCGGCGCCGTCGGCCGCCTGTCCCACGACCGCGAAGCGGCCGTCGCGCTCGAGGAGCTGACCGACGAGCAGGCGCAGGTCGGCGGCGTCGTCGACGAGGACGACCCGGTACGGCGCGGTGGGGGTGCTCACTCCTCCTCGTCCTCCGCGCCGGAGGACGTCGCGCGGACCAGGTCGCCGGGCACGGGGCCGGTCCCGAGGTGATCGCGCAGGAGGTCGGAGATGATGTCCCGTGCGGCCTCCAGCGTGCGGTCCACCACGTCCATCGCGAAGTCGTACTCCTCCTGCATCAGCGCGATGCGGACGGTGGCGAGCCCCTGGAGGACGTCGTCGTTGAGCTCGAGGGCCTGCCCCTGTCGGATGCGGGCCCGCTCCAGCAGGGCCGCGGACGACTCCGCGGCGCGCTGCTCGGTGACGTCCTGGACCGTCCCCGACACCCGGACGGGCTGGCCGTCGCTGCCGTGGAAGGCGCGGCCACGGGCCACGGCGACACGACGCCCGCCGTCCGGCCGGTTGAGCTGGAACTCGATCTCGTAGCTGGTGCCGCTGTCGATGGCCAGCTGCATGCGGTCCCGGAAGTCGGGCGGGACGTCGACCACGCCGAAGACGTCGTCGAGGGCCACGGGGGAGCCACCAGGGAGACCGAAGAGCTCGTACATCTGGTCGGTCCAGGTGATCTCGTCGGTCTCGAGGTTCCACGAGAAGTGGCCGATCCGCCCCAGCCGCTGGGTCTCCTCCAGCGCCGACTCGGCCGCGTCGCGACGGGTCACGTCGTGGCTGATCGACAGCGCGTGGAACCTGCCGTCGCGGTCACCGAGCCCGATGAGGCGCACCTCGTAGGACCGCCGACCCCAGGGCGCCTCACCCTCGACGCAGTAGTTCACGACCGACCCGGGACCGTCGAGCTCGTGGACGAAGCCCTCCGTCCGCGCGGCGTGGTCCGGCGGGTACAGCTCCCCGACGGTCCGCCCCCGGACGTCGACGGCGTCCCAGCCGGTGACCGCTGCAGCGGCCGGGTTCACGACGACGATCTCGACGTGGCCGTCGTCCCGGCGGGCGAGGATCGTCATCGGGTCGACTCCGAGACGGAACAGGGCCTCGGCGGCCGCCACGTCGAAGCCGGGGTGCTCCACCTTCGGGTCGTCCCCTCGTCGTCCGCCGTCCCCAGGGTCCCCGAGCCTAGGCGGCGCGACCACCCGTCGCGCCGCGTCATCGGTCCTCGGCCGCGGGCCCGTCGGACGCCGGCCGTCCCGGTGCGTCGACGAGCATCGCCGGCGCGTCGCCGGCGTGGACGACGACCAGCCGCTGAGTGGCGCGGGTCAGGGCGACGTAGAGCGCGCGCAGCCCGTCCGCCGCCTCCTCCACGAGGCCGGCCGGATCGCACAGCACCACCCCGTCGAACTCGAGGCCCTTCGCCAGCTGGGCGTCGATGACCCGGACGTCGTCGTCCGCCAGGCTCGCCGTCAGCTGCGGGAGCCGCTCGGAGGGCGCCAGCACCGCGACCGTCCCCTCTTCCAGGTCCGCGAGCAGGCCGCGTGTGCGCTCGACCGCGAGGTCGAGGAGCGTCCCGGGCGTCGCCTCGACGATCGCCGGCCACTCCCCCGCGTCCCGCACGGACCGCGGGGTCCGCAGCTCCGGGGCCGCCACGGCGAGGACCCGACCCGCGAGCTCCATCACCTCGCGGGGGGTGCGGTAGTTGACCGTGAGCTCGAACTCGTTGCGCGGGCGGGGACCCAGCGGGCGCAGCGCGTCGGCCCACGAGGCCGGGCTCCACGCGCCCGAGGCCTGGGCGAGGTCACCGACGATCGTGAACGAGGCGCCGGCTCCCCGGCGGGCGATCGTCCGCCACTGCATCGGCGACAGGTCCTGAGCCTCGTCCACGACGACGTGCCCGAACAGGTCCGGCTCGTCGGTATCGATGCGCACGGCATCGCGGTCGGCGAACGTCGTGACCTCCGCGTAGCCGTCGTCGACGGGCAGCACGTCGTCCTCGTCGTCGTCCGACCGGCCCGCGCGACCCAGGAGCGCGTCGAGCTCGTCGAGGAGCGCCACGTCCTCGAGGCTCCACGGCAGCGTCGGGTCCCGGCCGTCGAGCAGCGCGGCCTCGTGCGGCTCGAGGTGCCCGGCGACCGCACGCCGTCGCAGGTCGCGGTCGCCCCAGAAGCGCGTCAGCACCTCCTCGGGCTCGAGCCGCGGCCAGACGGCGTCGAGGAGGTCGAGGAACTCCGCCGAGTCGGCGACGTGGCGGCTGAACGCCTCGTGCAGGCGCTGCAGCTCGTCGCCGTCGTAGCGCCGGCGCTCGCCGGCCTCGACGCTCCGCTCGTGCCGCTTGCGCCATCCCCGCCACAGGGTCCGCTGGAGCGCGGCTCGGGCGTGGTCGCGGCGCTGGTTGTAGGGGAGGCTCCCGCCGGCGGTGTCACGGCGGACCTTGCCGAGCTGGTCGCGGTGGAAGGTGAACGGCTGGCCATCGAAGGCGAACCGCTCGTCCTGCGGCAACGCCGGGGCCGCGAGCTCCACCGCACGCCCGAGCACCTCGACCATCCGCGGATCGCCGAGCACGCGCGACCGGGCGGGCGGCTCGCGACGGACGGCGTCCACGCCGTCGACGAGCGCGCCGAGGGTGCGGAGCCGGACGGACTGCTCCCCGAGCGACGGCAGCACCCGCTCGATGTAGCGGAGGAGGTCGCGGGTCGGTCCGACGAGGAGCACGCCGCGGCGCTCGAGGCGCTCGCGCTCGGCGTAGAGCAGGTAGGCCGCGCGGTGGAGGGCGACCGCCGTCTTGCCGGTGCCGGGACCGCCCTGGACGACGAGGATGCCCCGCGACGGCGCACGGATGATGCGGTCCTGCTCGGCCTGGATGGTCGCGACGATGTCGCGCATCCGGTCCGACCGCGCGCGGGTCACGGCGGCGAGGAGCGCCCCCTCGCCGACGAGCTCGAGCCCCGCGTCGGCGACGCCCTCCTCGTCGAGGAGGTCGTCCTCGAGGTCCAGCACGCGGTCGGCCCGGCACAGGATCGAGCGGCGGCGGACCACCCCCAGGGGCTCGCGTGGGGTCGCCTGGTAGAAGGCAGCGGCAGCCGGCGCCCGCCAGTCGACCACCAGCCGCTCCAGGTCCTCTCCCGGCACCCCGATGCGTCCGATGTGGAGCCGGTCGAGCTCCGTCCCGTCCGCGTCCTCGGTCGCCTCCGGGGTGAGGTCGAGCCGGCCGAAGACCAGCGGCTCATCACCGAGCTCGAGCTGGGCCAGTCGGAGCGCGGACCGGTAGACGAACACGTCGCGGTCGAGGAGCGCCTGGAACGTCGACCCCGTACCGGCGTCGACCCCGGCCCGGCCGAGGTCCCTGGCACGCTCCCGCAGGACGTCGAGGCGCTCGTACGCACGGTCGACGTGTGCCTGCTCGCGCGCGATCTCCTCGCGCTTGCCCACGTCCCCTCCCGGCCCCGGCGGACGAACCAGCGTAGCGGCGGGCCCGTACGGTCCTCACGAGCTCAACCGCGCGCGCGAACCAGCGAGACGCCGCCGTCGAGCACCAGCGTCTGCCGGGTGATCCACCCTGCGCCCGGCGCGAGCTCGAGCGCGAGCTGTTCCGTCAGGTGGACGATCACCGCCTTCGCGGCACCGTTGCGTCGATGCGTGGCGCGGGCCGGAGATGACCGATCCCAGGCGAGGCGCCGGTGACGAGCGCCACCTCGCCGTTGGAGGTGCTCTCAGCATGCGCGGCGTTCGAGTCGGGGGCGACGGAGAGGCGCACCGTCCGCCCGCGGGCCGGGTCCGTCCCCGGGTGGTACGCGCAGAACGTTCCGGTGCGCACGGTGGTCGACAGGTGGTCGCCGACCGCCGCGTCGCGCTCGGTGATCCGTCTGACCGGGCGCCGGATCGCCTTCGTGACGTTCACGCGCGTCCGCTCGACGTCGCGGAGCCGGCCGTCGACCTGCTTCAGCATCGCGTCGCGCACCTCGGCCCACCAACGGGGGTGCGGTAGCCGGTGGCGCCAGTCGGTGACGAGGCCGTCGATCACGTCATCCGCGCCTCGGTGGATCGGTACGTCCCGATCGCGACCACCGGCGCGTCGCGCAGCTCCGCGGCCACGAACCGCAGCAGCAGCAAGGACGACTCGTCGCTCGCGTGGAGGTCGTCGAGCACGAGCAGCAAGGGTCGGTCGTCGGCGACTCGCCGTAGCAGCGCCGACACGTCGCGAAGCACCAGCGCACCGCGACGGGCTGCGGTGGCCGAGGACGGACGTGAGCATCGCCAGCTCGCCGCTGCGGCCCACGGACGACGGGAGGCCGGTCCTCGGCCGTCCCGCCAGCTCCCCCGCCAGGTCCCCTCCTCATACCAGGAGCAGGAGCGCACGTCCCGACCCCCGGCACGGGACAGGCGCATGTGCGGCGCGCGCGACGGTCACCGCGGCAGCGCTCGCCGGCGGGGGGCGGTCCCTCTCCCGCCCTCCGCCGGCGTGGCCGGCTCACGGTTGGACGTCGGGCGTCGTGTCGCGGCCGGTCGTCTTCGTCAGACGGATCGTCGACGACCCCTCGAGCAGGTACAGATCGCTGTTGGTGTCCTTCCGGACCTCGTCGTAGACGACCCGACCGTCCGCCATCGGAGACGGGTACGTCGCGACGCGGTTGCCCGGCGTGAGCTCGCGCGCGTCACTGCCGTCGGGGCGCATGCTCCACAGCGTGCTCGCGCCGCCACCACCCCACCACTTGGCGAAGACGATCCGCTCCTCGCCCCCGAACCACGTCCACCGCGCCCGGTGCTCGCGTGTCGACGCCGAGCGGTCGAGGTGCGCGGTCAGGTTGTGGACTGCGCCGCCGGCGGTCTCCGGCACGTCGAGGGACATCACGTGGAGATCGGACGGCGCCTGGTCGGTGCCGTCGTCGCCGCTCTTGCCGCGGGCGAAGACGAGGCGTGTCCCGTCCGGGGACAACGCGGGATCGCGGTCGGAGAGCGACGACGACGTGAGACGTCGTTCGGCGACGCTCGTGTCCGACGTGCCGGAGCCGTCGGGCGGCAGCGGCAGGGGCAGGGGCGGGACGCCCGGGTCGGGGTCCTGGCCGTCGGGATCCGGCGCCGGAGCGAGGTCGACCAGCCACAGGTCCTCGTCGCCGAAGCCACCGCTGCTGCCGCGCGAGACGACGATCCCTTGACCGTCAGGGGTCCACGCCGGGTCGATGTCGAGCACGTCGTTCGTGGTCACCTGGCGGTCACTGCCAGGAACGAGCCGGGCGTCGCGGCCGGTGATGTCGAGCTCGGCGATCCACAGCTCGGCCGCCGCACGGTCGCCCCGGATCCACGCGATCCGTCGACCATCGGGTGCCCACCGGGCGTCGAAGTCGGACACGCCGTTGTCCGTGAGCGCGACCTCGGTGGCGTCGGGCAAGCGCACGTACAGCTCGAAGTCGCCGGTGCGGTCACTGGCGAACAGGACGGGGCGATCGAGCGGCACCCGGTCGGACGGGCGCGCCGCCATCGACGCGAGGGTGGCGGCGAGCGTGAGCGCCGCGACGGCGAGGTGGGGGTGAGCCATGGTCATCGGAGGTGCTCCTGTCGCTGATGGTGCCTGGAAGGCGTTCCGGGGTGCGGAACGGTCGTTCCGTCGGTCACGTCGGACACAGAGCCGGCTCGACCTCGCAGTAGTAGGACGCCATCGCGGCGAGGAGGAGGTCGGCGGACACCGTCGGGTTCGGCACACCGACGGTCGTGCTGCCGCAGGGATACGCGCGCTGGATCGCGACCGGGCTCGACGTCGGCTCGGAACCGTCGGGGCGCGCGTTGTCGCTGAAGCACGTGTTGGTCCCGTGGCCGTCCCAGGCGAGGTCGGCGATCTCCGTGCCACCGACCGTGTTCATCTCGATGTGGTCGCCGTCGGACGCGCCGCCGCGCGAGGTCACCGCGACGGCGTACCGGCCGCCCGACACGAGGTTGCGCGCGACCGTCGTCCGGCTGGCGGTCGCGAGCCAGACACCGACACCCTCGCCCGGCGTGAGTCGGTCGGGTTGGTAGATCGTCGGTCGCGGTGCCGTCGCCGATCCCGAGCCCGCGACCGTGTTCCCCGCCACGTACGCACCTTCGCTCGACGTGCCGCGTGGATCGATCGTGTGCAGCACGATGCCGTTGACGTTGTCCTCGAAGGTGGAGTCGAGGACATGGACACCGCCGGAGGCGGCGAGCGCCTCGACGCCCACGAAGTTGCCGCGGGCCGTGACGCCACGGATCCCGACGTCGCACGGACGGCAGTGCTGGACCGACACGCCGGCGTAGCGTGCCCCGCTGACGAGAACGTCCTCCACGCGCCCCCGGCTCGCACCCTCGGCCAGGATCCCGTGGTCCCAGCGACCGTGTGGATCGGTCAGGACGAGCCGCGCCAGCCGGTAGCCCTCCGCCCCCGCGAGGTGGACGGCGCCGAGCCTGAAGCCGGTGACGGTGAGGTCCTCGATGGCCGTCACCGGCTTCGCCCACGGGTCGGCGTCGCCGCGCGCCCTGACGACGAAGGCGCGCAGGACACCGCCCGGTGACGTGACGACGACCTCGCTCGGGTCCACGGGCTCGGGCGCAGGGACCGTCGGCGCCGCCGTCTTCCAACCCCGGCCCCGCACCTCGTCGTCCGCGGGTCGGCGTCCACCGCGGATCGTGACCCCCGGGGCGTCCACCACGACGGGGGCGAGGAGCTCGTAGTGCCCGGGCTCGAGGACGATCGTCGTGCCGGGGCCGGCGGCAGCCACGGCGGCGACGAGCCCCGCGGCGTCCGTGACGTAGACGAGCGTGGCCGGATCGTCCGGCGGGTCGACGGGATCGCCGACCTGGATCGTCCCTCGCATGGTGCTCGGATGGAGCTGGCAGTGGTACGCGTACGTGCCCGGGTCAGGGAACGGCCAGCTGAAGCTGCCGCCCGACCGCTGGCCGGAATCGAACAGTCCGGTGTCGCTGGTGACGGTGTGCGCCTTCGTCGACGCCCACGTCCACGTCACCTCGTCGCCGGGATCGATCCGCAGCGTCGCGGGCTCGTAGGCGCTGTCGACCACGGTGACGCCGTAGACGGCAGCGGAGGCGGCGGGCACGTGGTGACCGACGGCGACGAGCGTCATCAGGATCAGGGCGATCCGCGGCGTCGGCATGGCGGCCTCCTAGTGGCTGTGGGTGGCGGGCAGACCCGAGGTGGGTCCGTCCGAGACGTCGAGGAACGCGACCATCCCCGCGTCCGAGTGCGACTGGACGTGGCAGTGCAACATCCACCGCCCGGCACCGACCGACTCGCCGGCGACGATCTGGAACCCGAAGGACTCCGACGGTCCGAGCGTCCTGGCGTCGATGAGCGGCGTCTCGTCGTCCACCCCCGTCAGGATCCCGGTGCGGTTGGCAGCCCAGGTGTGGCCGTGGAGATGGAACGTGTGGAAGTCGTGGCCGACGCCGAACGCGACGATCTCGACCCGCTCTCCGGTGCGTGCCTCGAGGCACGGGTCCGGCGACGTCCGGACCGACCCGGACGCCGTGATGGTCGTGGCGCCGCAGTGGATGGTGAGCCCGGGACCGAACACCGTCGTGAAGCTGCGGTCGGGTCGGAGCACGTCGGTCGGGCGCCGGACGACCACACCGCCGAACAGGCCGGCGTCGAGGCCGCCTGTCCCGTGCGAGGTCCCGGCGACGTGGTCGTGGTACCACCAGTACCCGGCCGTCCCCATCGAGGTCACCCGCCCCGCCGTGACCACCCGTGGCGCCGCGTACCAGGTGTACGTCCGGGTCTCCCCCGGCGGCACCCAGGATCCCGTGTGCGCCGTCCCGTCCGACGACGCCGTGTACTTCACGCCGTGGACGTGCAGCGAGACGCCGAGCGGCGTCCCGTGTGGTTGCGGGTACCGGTCGCGCAGCTCCTCGAGCGTCGCGGCGGGGACACGGTTCGTCACGCTCACGTCCACGCAGTCGCCCTCGATCAGCTCGATCAGTGGCCCGGGGATGGAGGCCGAGCCCGGGTCGTCGGGTCGCGTGCCCCAACCGAGGCGGATCGACCCGTCAGCCGCGCGGGGGAGCTCGTAGGCCGTGAGGTGGATCGTGCGCGTCGCCTTCGTGCACCCCGCCGGCGGGTTCCCCGCGGCGGTCGCGAGCTGGGGCACGGCGAGCGTGATCGCGAGGACGAGGGCCGTCGTCGCGCCGAGCGGTCGCACACGCCGGCGACCACCGAGCGCCACGCCGGCGACGGCGAGCTCGGCGAGGGTCGTGACGACGCCGAGGACGTCCCAGCCCCCGTGCCCGTGAACGAGCACGCCGAGTGTCCTGGAGGCCACGAACGCCGCAGCGACGACGATGGCGACGGCGGCCGCCGCGGCGCGGTCGCGGGTGGTGTGCTCGGCGGTGAGCCGGCGGCCGGTGGCCACGAGGAGCGCCGCAGCTGCGGCGAACGCGACCCCCCACGGCAGCGATCCCGCCACGTGCTGCGCGGCGAGCCACGCATGCACGAGCCCGGCGGCGACCGCTACCCACCCGGCGAGGACCGTCGCCGTGAGCCGACTCGTGCTGCTCCTCATCGCATGCTCCTCGTCAGCGGACGACGACGCGTCCGCTCATGGACTCGTGGGCGTTGCACAGGTACGAGAACGTGCCCTCGGCGGGGAACCGAGCGGAGAACTCCGCCGGCCACGTGCCGCCGCGCGGGTCGTCCCGGTAGGCGGCACCGAGCCGGGGGTCGACGAGGACCCCGGAGTTGTGGTAGGTCGTGCGGGACGCCACGAGATCGCCGGGCGCGCGGGACGGGTTCGCCATCCACGACGACAGCGACATCTCGGGGACGCCGCGCCGGTCCGCGAGTTCCGGGCAGCCGTACTGCAGCCCCACGGCGGCCGTGCGCTGTTGCGTCCGCGGCAACAGGTAGGCAGCGGGCACCCCGGGAAGACCGGCCGCCGGATCGTCGTACTCGCAGTGCCACAGGAAGGCCAGGCCGACGGTGCCGTACGGCACGAACGGTCCCACGGGGCGGAACGTCTCGTCGGTCTGGCAGCTGTCCGCGTCGCAGTCGCCGGTGCTGTTGAAGCCGCCGTGGACGGGATCGCGCCCTGCGACGTTCGGTCCGGCGGGGAACGTCACGGTGTTGATCTCCTGCGTTCCCGCGACGAACCGGACCCGGTCACCACGCTGGACGTCGGGCAGCGTCTCCGGCAGGAACTCGAGGATCTGCACACGGTCGTCCGGCGTGTCGGCGCCGACGCGGACGACCCATTCGCCGCGCGCGGCGTCCCAGGCCCGTGCGGGATCGCCCAACTCCTCGAGCGTCCGCCGGGCGTTGGCGTGGTCGGCGCGGATCCGCGCTTCCACGTCGGCAGGTGAGGGGTTGCGGAGCGGCGACCCGTCGGCGACGACCTCGACGGTGCCGCGCATCCTCGGGTGGATCTTGCACAGGTAGCTGTACGTCCCCGGCGGGAGGTCGATCCGGGCCGACCACGCGGACGTGAGGTCGTCGTCGTCGGAGACGCAGCCCTCGCACGTCGTGTCCGACATCGAGAAGAAGCGGTCCCAGATCGACGACGACACCGACTCGTGCGGCTCGTCCAGGGCCCCGGGCGTGACCCCGCAGGGCGGGAGGTCCGGCATCCCCGCGCTCTCCCACCAGCTGCTCCGCCCGCACCGTTCGCCGCGGGCGCCGTCGAGCGTGTGGTCGTGCAGCCATGGTTCGCCCAGCGCGACGGCACGCGGCGCCTCGTCGGCTCGGAACACGGCCGGGAAGTCGGCGCCCCGGCCGAGGAACGTGACCGTGTGCCAGCCACCGTACGAACCGACGAACTCCCAGCGCACGACGTCCCCCCGGTGCACCTGGAGCACGTCGGGGTAGTACGCCGTGTAGACGAACGGCTCGGCGGCGCCGTCGGGGTTCGATGCGCCGGCGCGGACGACGTGCGTCTGGGGGGACGGAGTCGCGACGGGCGACGCCGGCGCCGGTGCTGCCCCCAGCGCCGCGATGAGCGCGATGCCGATGATCCCCGTATGCATCCAGCGTCCGTGCACGGGCCATCCTCTCCTCTGTCCCTGGGAGACGTTCCGTCACGTGGAACGGTTGTTCCGGCGGCGCGGCGGACGGACGGAACGGCGAACGGCGACGATCCGGGGGCTGGGGCACCCTCGCACCCCGACCCCCGCCGATCGAGCCTCGCATCGCTCCCGCACCGCGCCCCGAGCGACTCCTCGCCCGCGCCACCCCGCACGGTGTGCCGGTGCTGCGCGCCGGCGTCCGCACCGCGCTGGGACGGGTCTTCGGCGGCCCGCCCTTCGATCTCCACGGCGAGTCCGGCGACCCCGGACTGTTCGGGCCGGGATCGGCGTCCTGGCGGATCATCGCCGAGCCGGCGGCGATCGTCGGTGGCGTGCGCTCACTCCTCCTGCAGCTCACCCACCCGCTCGCGATGGCCGGCGTCGCCGAGCACTCCGCCTTCCGCACCGACGGGCTGGGCCGGCTCCAGCGGACATCCGGCTACGTCACGACGCTGACGTTCGGGACGACGCCGGAGGCCCTGACCGTGACCCGCGCCGTGCGGTCGGCCCACGCGACGGTCCGCGGCCACGCCCGCGACGGGCGCCCCTACGCCGCCGACGATCCCCACCTCCTCGCGTGGGTGTCCATCGCGATGACCTCCAGCATGCTCGCCACGGACGCCGCCTTCGCGCCCGAGCCGGCGGACGCGGGGATGCGCGACCGCTTCGTGGCGGAGCAGGCGCGGGGGGCGGCGCTCCTCGACCCACGCCTGGACCTCGCCCGCCTCGGCGCCGACGCGGACCGCCTCGTCGCGCTCCAGCGCGGCGAGCTGCCGCTGCCGATGATCGATGACGGCTCGCTCCCCACGACGGTCGCCGACCTCGAGGCGGCCCTCGACTGGTACCGCCGCGAGCTCGCCGTCGACGACCACGGGCGCGAGGCGCTGCGCTTCCTCCTGTGGCCACCGCTGCCGGCCGCGACGCGCGCCGGCTACCTGCCGATCCTCGCCGGCGCGCTGTCGACCCTTCCCCGGGACGTCCGCGCTCTCCTCGGCGTGCCGCGCGGCCGCCTGTCTGCGGCATCGGCCCGGACCGGCACCCGCGTCGCGCTCGCGGTCCTCCGGGCGGCGAGCGGTCCGTCCCCCGCCGTCGCCGCCGCGACCGCCCGCGCCGAGCGTCGCTGACGACGGCGGGACGCCCGACCGGCCACGGTCGAGTGGCCCACGTCCGCGGGTCCTACCGCGCGGCTGTCCGGTTCGTCAGCATCACGTCTCCCCTTCGACCGACCGCGGAGCCATCCATGGACCTCACGCACCTCGACGTCAGGACCGCCCTCCACGGGGCGGCGTTCCCCGCCGACGGGGACGACCTCGTGGGGGTCGCACGCGTCAACCTCGCCGACCCCGACGTGATCGAGGCGCTCGACCGCCTGCGGGCGGACGAGCTGTACGACTCGGTCGAGGAGGTCCTCGACGAGCTCAACATCGACCACACCGCCATCGACGACACGATGACGCTGCGGACGATGCTGGGCATGGGCGTCGACGACCCGGACCCGGACCACGTCGCGCTCGACGACGAGGGCGCGGACCCGGGCATCCCCGTCTGAGCGTCGAGCCGGCCCGTCGCCGGCTCAGCCGCCGAGCAGACCCTGCACCTCGTCGGCGGCGCGGCGTGCCGACCGGACCGCGCCCTCCATGTAGCCGTTCCAGACGTCGGAGGTCTCGGCCCCCGCCCACACCAGCGGTCCGACCGGCTCGCGCACCGCGCGGCCGTAGTTGCTCCACACGCCCGGTGTGAAGTGCGCGCCGTAGCAGCCACGGGTGAACTCCTCGGCCATCCAGTCCCGCTCCAGGTAGCGACGGGGCGTCAGCGCCTCCGGTCCGAAGTAGTCGGCGAGCCGCGCCAGGACGGCCTCGCGGCGCGCCGCCGGCGTCGCGCGTGCCAGCCGCCGCGCGTCGTCCGCCTCGACGAAGCCGAGGAGGATCCCCGGCGTGCCGGACGGCGGTGAGCTGTCGAAGGTGACCTTCACCGGCCCCCGGTCCGAGACCGCCTGCCCGGTCAGCCCCGCGTCCCGCCAGAAGGGACGGTCGTAGACCGCGAAGCACTTCATCACCGCGCCCGCCGGCTGGCGCTGGGTCAGTTGGTCACGCCAGCTCGGCAGGGGCGGGTCGTAGGTGAGGCGGCCGGCCAGCGTCGGCGGGAGGGTCACGACCGCCGCGCGGGCGTCGTGGGTGCTCCCGTCGTCGGTCATGACGCGGACGCCGTCGTCACCGTGGACGACGCCGCGGACGACCGCACCGAGCACGACCCGGTCGCCGAGCCGGCGGGCG
The DNA here is from genome assembly GCA_019348115.1 of Actinomycetota bacterium. GTDB lineage: Bacteria > Actinomycetota > Nitriliruptoria > Nitriliruptorales > Nitriliruptoraceae > JAHWJY01. The sequence goes on from JAHWKB010000002.1 coordinate 22,214, forward strand.
AGCTCCTCCGAGATCCGCGCCGATCCCCCCACGACACGGTCCTGCTGCGCGCCCCGGTCGGTGGCCAGGAGGGTGTCGAGGTCGGTGCCGGAGTGGGCGTAGAAGAGCGCGTGGAGGAGCGAGAGCTCCGCGGCGGTCGTGCTGAACACCGCCTCGGCGGCGATGCGGAAGTACGCGCGACCCGCCGACGTGCGGAGGTTGCGACGGATCCAGCTCTCGAACGTCTGGCCGTCCCAGTCGGCCGCGCGGGGCGCTGCCCACGGGGCCTCGAGCGGGACGCGGCTCGCCATGCGTCCGAACCGCGACGTCCCCTGCGCGAGGTCGGCGAGGGCGAACGGGGACAGCTTCGGGAGGGCGCCCCGGTCGCTCGCGAACCGGCTCGACCGTCCTCCCAGCTCGAGGACGTTCTCGCCCTCGTTGTGGGTGGCGAACACCTCGAGCCCGAGCTCCTCGACGAGCGCGTACATCTCGGTCTGGGTCGCGCCGATCCACTGCCCCCCGCCCTCGACGATCGTGGTGTCGTCGACCTGCTCGTTGCGCGTCCGACCCCCCACCCGATCGCGGGCCTCCAGGACGACCACGTCGAGCCCCCGCTCGACCAGCAGGGCCGTCGTCCGGAGCCCGGACAGGCCCGCGCCGAGCACCAGCACGTCCGCCGCCGGCACGCCGTCTCCTCCGTCGCGTCCCGTCGCACGAGCCTGCCACGCCGGTGCCGCCTCCACCAGCCGCCGGTTGCGGTCGGGCAGGATGGCGCGGCCTCCCTTCCCCGTCGCGAGGTCCGTTCCGTCGTGCGCCGTTCCCCGTTCCGGAGCCTGGCCGTCATCGCCGGCAGCGGGCTGTCCGCCGTGGCGATCCTGGCCGCGGTGCTCCGCCCGGGGGCCATCGGGACGGCGGCGGTCGCGGGGGACGCGCCGGCGGCCGCCGCGGGGGCGACCGCGGACGACGCACCGGCGACCGTCGGGTCCTCAGCGCCTCCGTCCGCGGCCCCGGAGCCCCCGCCCGTCGAGGTGGCGCGCCCGGTCACGATCGCGTTCGCCGGCGACGTCCACGGCGAGCAGCAGATCGCCGCAGCCCTGGCCGAGGGGACCGCGCTCCTCGACGAGGTCACGCCGGTCCTGTCCGCCGCCGACCTCGCGATCGTGAACCTCGAGACGCCGGTCGGGAGCGCCGGGGCCCCGTCGGACAAGACGTACAGCTTCCGCGCCCCGCCGGCGCTCCTGCCCGCGTTGGCGGCCGCCGGCGTGGACGTCGTCTCCCTCGCGAACAACCACGCGCTCGACCGCGGTGTCGCCGGGATGCGCGAGACCCTCGCGCTGGCGGACGCCACCGGACTGGTCGGCGTCGGCGCCGGTGAGGACGTCGCGACCGCCTACGCCCCCGCCGTGTTCGAGCTCGGCGGGATGCGGATCGCCGTCGTGGGGCTGTCGCGGGTCCTCCCCGTGCCCGGCTGGGCCGCCAGCGCCGGCACCCCGGGGCTCGCGTCCGCCTACGACGTCCCCCGGGCCGTCGACGCGGTCCGCGCCGCGCGGGCCGTCGCCGACCACGTCGTGGTCGTCGTCCACTGGGGCACCGAGCGCCTCCTCTGCCCCGACGAGTCCCAGGTCGAGCTCGCCGGCGCCCTGCACGGCGCCGGGGCGCGCGTCGTCGTCGGCGCCCACCCGCACCGCATCCAGGGGATCGCGCGCCCGCGGCCCGACCAGCTCACGGCCTTCAGCCTGGGCAACTTCCTCTGGTACGCCGCCGGCGGGGAGAGCGGGCGGACCGGCGTGCTCACCGTGACCCTCGACCGCACCGGCGTGACCGACGTGGCGGTGCACCCCTTCCGCATCGGCCCCGACGGGGCGCCGCGGGCGACCACGGAGGCGGACGGCGCGGCGCTGCGGCGCGACCTCGCCCACCGGGTGCCCGGTGTCGGCTGTCCACGCGCCGGCGTGCCGCGACCGTGACCTCCGGCCGGGTCGGTGTCAGTCCTCGGGCATGACCTCGTCGCCCAGGCGCTCGCGCACGAGCGCCACGATCTCGCCCGGCTCGGCGTGCCGTCCCTCGTTCTTCTTCGAGAAGACCAGCTCGTCGTCGAGCGTCAGCTCGAAGCGCCCGCCCGACGCCGGCACCAGCTCGAACGCGGCGATGAGGGGCGCCCACCCCGACAGGATCTCGTCCGTCAGACCGACGGCACGGGGGACGTAGTTTCAGGGGACGCAGAACTCGAGCCGGAACGTGTGGCGGGGTTCGAGCACGGAGGACCTCGGGGATCGGCGTCGGATCGAGCGTAGTGCCCGTCCCGGTACCGTTGACCACGCCCGGTCGGCCCGACGGAAGGTGATCGGCGGTGCGCTTCCTCGAGGGCCACGAGCCCCCGCACGACCCCAGCGCGAGGTCGTCTTCGACGCTGCTCGACCCGGGCGCGAGGTCGTCTTCGACGCTGCTCGACCTCACCTACGACGACGTGTTCATGGTGCCGGCGCGCTCCGACGTGGGCTCCCGGCTGGACGTCGACCTCTCGACCGAGGACGGCAGCGGCACCACGATCCCGCTCGTCGTCGCGAACATGACGGCCGTCTCGGGGCGCCGGATGGCCGAGACGGTCGCGCGTCGGGGCGGGCTCGCGGTCATCCCGCAGGACATCCCCCTCGACATCGTCGCCGACGTCACCTCGTGGGTGAAGGCCCGCCACACCGTCTTCGACACCCCGATCACGCTGCGGCGCACCGACACCGTCGGGGACGCCCTCCACCTCCTGCCGAAGCGGTCGCACGGCGCGGTGGTCGTCGTCGACGACGACCGCCCCGTGGGCATCGTCACCGACGGCGACTGCGCCGGCGTGGACCGCTTCACCCAGCTCGGCGCGGTCATGTCGTCCGACCTCGTGACGCTCCCCGAGGACGTCGACCTCCGCGGCGCGTTCGAGCGTCTGCACGACGCCAACCGCCGGCTCGCGCCGATCGTCGACGGGGCCGGGCGGCTCGTGGGGCTCCTCACGCGGACCGGGGCGCTGCGGAGCGCGCTCTACGAGCCGGCGGTCGACGGCGACGGGAGGCTCCGGCTCGCAGCCGCGGTCGGGATCAACGGCGACGTGGCCGGCCGGGCGCGCGCGCTCCTCGACGCCGGCGTCGACCTCCTCGTCGTCGACACGGCCCACGGGCACCAGGAGCGCATGCTCGACGCCCTCCGTGCCGTCCGCGCCCTGGATCCGCAGGTACCGGTCGTCGCCGGCAACGTCGTGACCCGCGCCGGCGTGCGCGACCTCGTCGAGGCGGGCGCCGACATCGTCAAGGTGGGCGTGGGGCCGGGCGCGATGTGCACCACCCGGATGATGACCGGCGTCGGCCGGCCGCAGTTCTCGGCGGTGCTCGAGTGCGCCGACGAGGCCCGCGCGCTCGGTGCCCACGTCTGGGCCGACGGCGGGGTCCGCCACCCGCGCGACGTCGCGCTCGCGATCGTCGCCGGCGCCGCGAGCGTGATGATCGGCTCGTGGTTCGCCGGGACGCACGAGTCCCCTGGCGACCTCCGCTACGACCCCGACGGGCGGCCGTACAAGGAGTCGTTCGGCATGGCGTCGGCGCGGGCCGTCCGCGATCGCACGACCGGCGAGGATGCGTTCGAGCGCGCGCGCAAGGGGCTGTTCGAGGAAGGCATCTCCACGGCGCGGATGTACCTCGATCCGGCGCGTCCCGGGGTCGAGGACCTCGTCGACCAGATCGTCGCCGGCGTCCGGAGCGCCTGCACCTACGCCGGCGCGCGCTCCCTCGCGGAGCTCCACGAGCGCGCGGTCGTCGGCATCCAGACCCGCTCGGGCTACACCGAGGGCCAGCCGCTCCCCACCGGCTGGTAGCGCACGCCGGCGCGCGGTCTCGTCGCGACCGTGGGCAGCGCAACGACCGTGAGCAGCGCAGCCCAGGATGCTGGGAGGAACTGCTCACGGTCGGTCAGGTGCTCGCGGTCGGGCTCGGAACGCGCGGTCTCAGCTGCGCTTGCCCTTGGGGAAGATGGCGTCGATGCGCTCGTGGACCTCGGGGGTGAGCTTCGGGATGACCTCGAGCGCGCCCATGTTGTCGTGGATCTGCTCGACGCGGCTCGCCCCGGTGATGACGGTCGAGACGTCCGGGTTCGACGCGCACCACGCGATCGACAGCTGCGCGAGGGTGCAGTCCAGGTCGTCAGCGATCTCCTTGAGCTCGCGCACCTTGGCGTTGGCCTGCTCGTCGGTCAGCCGGTCGGAGAGCCACTCGAGGACGGTCGCGCGCGAGCCCTCGGGCACGCCGTCGAGGTACTTGCCCGTGAGGAGCCCGGACGCGAGCGGCGACCACGTCGTGAGGCCGAGACCGATGTCCTCGTAGAGGCGCGCGTACTCCTTCTCCACCTTGCGGCGGTTGAAGAGGTTGTACTCGGGCTGCTCCATGACCGGCTTGTGCCAGCCATGGCGGTCGGCGACCTCCCAGGCCGCGCGGATCTCGTCCGCGGACCACTCCGAGGTGCCCCAGTAGAGGGCCTTGCCGTGCTCGATGAGGTAGTCCATCGCGCGGACGGTCTCCTCGATCGGGGTCTCCGGGTCGGGCCGGTGGCAGAAGATCAGGTCGAGGTGGTCGAGCTGGAAGCGGTCGAGGCTCGGCTGGATCGCCTCGAGGAGGTACTTGCGGTTGAGGGTGTTCTTGGTGTTCACCCCGTCCTTGATCCCCCAGAAGAACTTGCTGGACACGACGAAGTCGCCGCGGTCCCAGCCGAGCTTCTGCAGGGCCTCGCCCATGATGCGCTCGGACTCGCCGCCGGCGTAGGCCTCGGCGTTGTCGAAGAAGTTCACGCCGTACTCGCGCGCGACCGTCAGCTGCTCGACGGCGGTATCCACGTCGACCTGGTTCTTGAAGGTGACCCAGGAGCCGAAGGACAGCAGGCTGACCTTGAGGCCGGATCGTCCGAGGCGGCGGTACTCCATGTCCATGCGGGGGGCTCCTGGCTCGGCGGGTGTGCGGTCGTTCGAGCCTAGAGGCCACGTCGGACGGGGCCGACGGCCGCCACCGACGACGGTCCCCGGACGGTGCTCAGACCGTCTCGCCGGCGCCGAGCAGGTCGCGCGCGGTCGGCGACACCTCGACCTCGTCCTTCGCCGGCGCGGTGCCGAGGAGGTGGTCCGCGACGGGGTTGGTGATCGTGAACCAGTAGTTCTCGTTGCGGAAGTGGTGGAGGCGGTGGTTGCGGCGGAGCACCGCGAGGAGGCGTCCCGTCGGCGTGTGGTCGGTGTGGACGAGGAAGTGGGTCCACTCGTAGACGAGCCCCACGGCCGCCACGGTGGCGATCGCGGTGAGCGCGAGCTCGATCCGCGGCATCACGGCCCACCACAGCGCGACCTCCGCGACGAGGGTGACGACCAGCACGCGCATCGGGATGAACACGAGCGACGGGTCGCGGGGGTCGGCGTGGTGCGCGCGGTGCTTCTTCGCTGCGTGCAGGTCGAGCGTCACGCCCCCGACCTCCGTGGGGCGCCAGTGGAGCATCACGACGTGGACGACCCACTCGACGAACGGCTGCGCGGCGACGAACCCGACCACCACCCACAGGTCGGTGGACGTGAACCCGCCGAGGAACACCCGGCCGGCGAGCGCCAGCACGAGCACGGCCGTGATGATCCACGGCGACGCCCAGCGGCGGAACTCGTCGAACGCCTGGCCGAGGCTGCGGGCGCCCATGCCGTACGGGCTGCGGGCGTTCCGACCGCGAGATCGTCTGCGACGCTGCTCGACCACGGCTGCGCTCCTCATCGGTCGTCCCCCTTCGACATGGCGTCGAGCACCGCGAGCGCGGCGCGCGTCCCCCGGCCGAGGACCGAGCGTGCGGCCCCCTCGGCGGCGCCCGGGTCGCCGGCGACGATCGCGTCGGCGACCGCACGGTGGCCGGCGACGTCGTCGACCTCGTCGGCCATCACGACCGCGAGCACGTCGCGCAGCGTCCGGTAGGTGGCCCGGAGGGTGTTCCAGAGCAGCCGGTAGGCGAGGTTGTCGGCGCCGGCGACGACGGCGTCCCAGAAGGCGAGCGCCGCGTCCTGTCGCGCGGTCACGCCCTCGGCCGCGTCGAGGTCGCCGGCGAGCGCGAGGAGCCGCGCACGCGTCGCCTCGTCGGCGCGGTCGGCGCAGAGGCGCGCGAGCTGGGGTCCCGCGTGGGAGCGCACCTCGACGATCGAGCGGGCGACGGCCGGGTCCAGGCGGTCCCCGCGGACGAGGAGGTGCGGGAGGAGGTCGAGGCCGGCCGCCTCGCGGTAGTCCTGCACCGTCGAGCCGCCGCCGTGCCGCGTGTCGACGAGCCGGGACTGGCTGAGGCGCTGCAGGGCCTCGCGGACCGCGGGCCGGCTCACGCCGAGCAGCTCCGAGAGGCGCCGCTCGGACGGCAGGGCCTCGCCGGCGGGGAGTTCGCCGGCGACGATGCCGTCGACGAGCTGGTCGAAGACGTCGTCGGGGACGGAGCGGCGCTCCACGGGTGCGAGCGGCACGACCGGCTCCTCGGCTGCGTGGACAGGTGGTCTGACCAATCTAGCCGACCGAGGGGCGAGCGTCCAGGGTGGGAGGGAACGGCCCCGCGACGGCTCCCTACCGTCGGGGGACCATCCCTCTCCACCCGTCTCCGGGAGCTGTCGTGACCACGACCGTCGAGCTGTTCTTCGATCCCGTCTGCCCCTTCTGCTGGGTCACCTCCCGGTGGCTCCGCCGGGTCGAGCACCTCACCGACATCGAGGTCACCTGGCGGTTCATCTCCCTCGCGGTCCTCAACGAGGCGCCCGGCGCGTACGACGACAGGCCGGCCCTCTACCCCGAGGTGCACGGGCTGGGCCGGGACCTCCTGCGGGTCGCCGCGGCCACCCGCGCCGCTGCCGGCGACGACACGGTCCGCGCCGGCGACGACGTCGACCGGCTCTACCTCGCGCTCGGCGACGCGCTGTGGGAGACCGCGTCGGACGGCCCGATCGAGGAGTTCGACGACGTGCTCGAGGCCGTGGCGGAGCGGGGCCGCGACCTCGACCTCGCGGCCGTCCTCGCCGCGGCCGACCTCCCCACCGAGCTCGCCGCCGCCCGTGACGACGCCAGCTGGGACGCCGTCGTCCGTCGCGAGACCGAGGAGGCGCTCGCGCGGGTCGGCGGCGACGTCGGCACGCCGATCATCACGGTCGGTGCACCGGACGGGCCATCGTTCTTCGGCCCCGTCATCAGCGACGACCCGGCCGACGACGACGCGGCCGTCGAGGCGTGGGAGGCGTTCGTGACCCTCGCCGAGCTCCCCGGCTTCGCCGAGGTCAAGCGGAGCCTCCGGGCCTTCCCGGCCACGGCGCTCACGGAGCCGCTCGCCGGCGAGGCGACCCGCGCCAGCTGAGGCCTCACTGGTAGGTCACGAGCACCGGCAGCGGGTCGAGCGTGACGGTCTCGGCCTCGGACCGCATGGGCCGGTCCTCGTCGTGGAAGTTCTTCCACCCGACCCAGATGGCGGGCGAGAGGTCGCGGAGCATGCTCGCGTAGGTCGCGAGCTTCGCCGGCTGCCCGCCCTGCCCGTCGACGTGGAGCACCATCGCCAGCTCGTCCCGGGAGGTGTCGATCGCCCCCCGGTCGGTGATCATCGAGTGCTTGAACTGGTGCAGGACGAGCAGCTTCTGCGGCAGCGACTCGCGCCGGGTGAGCTCGGCGAGCCACGTGACGACCGCGTTCACCTCCGCGGCACCCACGCTGCCGATGCGGACGAGGTGGCGGTCGTTCGGTCCGAGCCGCCACTCGGGGTCGAGCGCGAGCCCGACGTGCGGCTCGCGCAGGAGCTCCTCGTAGTGCCTGGCCTGGGTGAGGAAGTCGGTGCGCCCCGGCTGCAGGTCGAGGACCACGAACACCCCCGCCTCGCGTGCGGCGTCCACGTAGGGCCGGAGCTGCTCGATCGAGGTCACGCGTGAGTAGTCGCCGTCCGGGCCCGGTCCCGCCGATGCGACCGTGGCGATGATCTCGAGCGCTGGCACGACCGGCACCTCGACCAGGCCGTCGTAGGCCGCGGCCTGCGCCGCAGCGCGCACGAGCGTCTCGGCGAGCGGCTGCTCCCCCAGCACGCCCAGGGCGGGGCCGTCGGGGTGGCCGTAGAGCGCGACGACCATGCGTCCGGGGAACACGAGCTGGCCGCCCCCGGGCACCTCCTGCCCGCGCCGGACGACGTCGAGCTTCCACGTCCAGGCGCCGAGGTCGACGTCCTCCCACCCGGCGCCGAGGAGGCCGACCCGGACCTCCTCCCCCGCGCCGGCGAGCTCGGCACGGAGCCGGCCGTCCGCACGGGGATCGTCCGCGCCCGTCAGGACCACCCGGTGACCCAAGGCCAGCGCGGTCGCCACCTCCGCCGACGTGGCGCCGCCGGGGCGTGCGAGCAGCAGCACGTCGCTGCGGCCGGCCACGGCGGCCTCGTCCAGCAGGTCGGCGACCGTCGAGAGGTCCGCCCCCGGCGGCGGCGCGGTCGCCCCGGCCATCGTGACCGCCCGACGGACCTCCACCGGGCCCACCCGCACGTCGGCCGGCGCTCCCCGGCTCGGGGCGCGCGGCACGCGGCGGACCACGGGGCCGTCGGGCACCGCGACCTCCCCCACAGCGACGACCAGCTCCACGCCGTCGGGCAGCTCGGCGTCCGGCTCCGCCCCGGGCGTCGCCGCCGACGCCGATCCCGGCGCGGGCCCTGAACCCGGGACCGGCACGACCGGTGCCTGCAGCTGCACGGCGAGCCACGTCGCGAGGTCACGGTGGCGGCGGTCCGTGACGTCGGCCACCACCACGACCGACGCCCGCCCGGTCAGCTCCGCGACGGGGCCGAGCTCGTGGGGAAGGGGCGTGGCGACCGCCGGCCGCCACGCCGGACCGGCCGGTGACGGGGACGGCGAGGGCGCCGGGACGACGACGGCCGCGCCGGTCGTGAACCCGGGCGGCTGCACGTCGGAGGGGTCCTCCTGGACCGCGACGAGCGCGAGCGCGACGATCCCGACCACCGCACCGGACGCCACGACCCGGCCGCGACGGGTCAGGCGCACCGGCCGGCGCTCGCCCCGCCGCCGTCTCATGCGCCGAGCCCGTCGGAGCGTCCGGTCGCGCCCGGCGCCGACCCGCGGCGCCGCACGGCATCGGACATCGTGGACTCCTACGGGGACCGGACGGCGGGAGGGTACTGCCGGCTGTACGTGCGGACCCGACCGCCGCGTCGCGCGTCTCCACGATCGGCGCGTACGGTGTGCGGTCGAGCCGACGCTCCCCGTTGCTCGTTCCCCTCCGCGACCCCGAGGTGATCCGTGCCCCCGCTGCGTCCCGACGCGGTCCTGTCCGGTCGGTACCGCCTCGTCGAGCGCGTCGGCGCCGGCGGCAACGGCACGGTCTGGCGCGCCCACGACGACGTGCTCGGCCGCGACGTCGCGGTGAAGTGCCTCCACGAGGCGCTCGAGCTCGACGAGGACGTCCGCGCCCGGTTCCGCCGCGAGGCCACCTCGGCCGCCGCGATCCACCACCCGCACGCGGCCGTCGTCTACGACATCGGCGAGGACGGGGACCGTCCCTACCTCGTCATGGAGCTGGTCGAAGGGCCGTCCCTCGCCGATCTCATGGACGGACGCCCGCTCGACCCGGGGGTCGTCGCCGCCATCGGGCACCAGATCGCGGGGGCGCTCGGCGTCGCGCACGAGCGCGGGCTCGCCCATCGGGACGTGAAGCCGGGCAACGTGCTCCTCACCCTGGACGGGGCCGCCAAGGTCGTCGACTTCGGCATCGCGAAGGCGCTGGGCGACGCGACGCAGCAGCTCACGTTGTCCGGCACCGTCGTCGGCACGGCTGCCTACCTCGCACCGGAGCAGCTCGAGCCCGACGCGACGGTGGACGGGCGCGCCGACGTCTACGCGCTCGGGCTGCTGCTGCACGAGCTCCTCACCGGCCGCTCCCCTTTCGTGGGCACGACCGCGGCCGAGGTCGCCGCCCAGCGCCTGGTCGCCGACGTCCCCACCCCGCTGGAGCGTCACCCCGGGGTGCCCGACCGACTCGACGCGATCATCGCGGCGGCGACGCGACGGGACCCGGAGGAACGCTTCCCCGACGGGACGGCGCTGGCCGCCGCGCTGGCGCCGCTCGTCCCGGAACGACCGCTCCAGGTCGTCGCCGAGTACGCGAACCGCACCCCGTCGCCGGCGCACCGGACCCGTGCGCTGCCGGTCGAGGACGAGCCGGAGGCGGCCCGCACCCAGCTGATCGCGGCCGAGCGCACGCCCGACGAGACCCTCCTCATCCCGACGTCCGCCGCCTCCGAGACGGTCGCGATCCCACGGTCGGACGGGCCCGCCACGGACCCGACCCCGCGCGGGGCCGGGGGGGCGCGGTCCGCCGCAGCGCCGACCGCAGCGCCGGCGCCAGCGGCGGCACCAGCGGCGTCGGCCCGGGGGCACGACGCCCCGGACAGCTCCTCGAGGGGCGATGACCGCTCCCCCCAACCGCGACGGACCGGGCTGTGGGCCGGGATCGCGATCGTGGGGCTGGCGCTCGTGGCCGCGGCCACGCTGTCGGGCCAGGGCACCGGCGGCGACCCCGGGGCCTCCCCATCGGACGAGGTCGAGGCCGGCGGCCCGGGGAGCCCGTACCGGATCGCCGGCGGCACCGACGTCGACCCCCACGGCGGCGACGGCGAGCACCCCGAGGACGTCCCCCGCGCCTTCGACGGCAACCCCGGCACCGTGTGGAACACCCAGATCTACTCGAGCGCGGACTTCGGCGGCCTCAAGCCCGGCGTGGGGATCGCGTTCGACCTCGGCGCGTCGGTGCCGGTCGGGCAGGTCCAGCTGCTCCTCGCGACCCCGGGCCTGGACCTGCAGATCCACGCCTCGGACCAGCCGTTCGCCGGCGCGGACCTCGGCGAGCCGGTGGGGAGCGTCAGCGACGCGCCTGCCGAGCCGACCATCGACGTCGGCGGCACGACCGGCCGCTACTGGCTCGTGTGGCTGACGTCGGTCCCGGGCGGCCGCGGCGAGATCGCCGAGGTCGAGTTCGACCGCCCGACGTGAGCGGTCAGAGCAGACCGTCCTCGACCGGGTAGTGCCGCAGCCGGCGCTCCACGGTCGCGTCCACCGCGCCCGTCCCCCCGATGAGCGTGACCTCGCCGAAGCCGCGCCGGCGCAGGAGGTTGTGGACCGTCCGCGGGATGTCGTGCGGCTGGACGAGGACGATCCCGGCGCCGCGGGCGGCCGCCAGGGGCCCGGCCGCGAGACCGTCGGGGAAGTCCCGCCCGGTCGCGACGACGACCGACCCGGCCTGCTCCGACACCTCGGCCGCCATCGCTGCGCTCGTCGTGTAGCGGTCGTCCGTGCCGACCCGCCGGATCCTCGGCGCGTAGGCCTCGAGCTCGTCGTACGCGGACGCAGGGACGACCTTGGGCCCGCCGACGACCACGATCTCCTCGGGCTGCAGCCGGGCGAGCTCGGTGCGCGTCTCGTTGGGCACGCGGTCGCCGGCGGTCAGGAGGATCGGTGACCGCCGGGACGCCGCGACCGGGGCCGCGACCAGGGCCTCCGCGAAGGCGCCCCCGTCGGTGACGAACACGACGGGCGCGCCGTCGGGCGCGACACCGCGCCGGCTGATCTCGGTCGCCGTGGCGACCCGGTCGGGACCGGACCAGCGCTCGACCCGGCCGTGCCGGGCGGCGGCGTCCGCCACCCGGCGGGACAGCGCGCCCTCGCCACCGAGCAGCACGACGCGGCGGACCCCGAGCCGGGTGAGCTCGTCGGCGGTGGCGGCGGCGAGCTCCGCGGTCGGGGTCAGGAGCACCGGCGCGCCGGCGAGCGCCGCCGCCACCCCGCCGGTGAGCGCGTCGGCGAAGCCGTCCGCGCGCGCGAGGAACGCGACCGGCGCGCCGTCCGGGTGGAGGACGCGCGAGATGGCGATGGCGGTGGCGATCCGCTCGGCGCCGGCGATCCGGGCGAACGCGGGACGGGGCGGCCACGAGCCGTCCATCGGCAGCGGCTCGTCCGCCGGCAGGAGCCGCGAGCCGCCGTCGGAGGGGCGGTAGGCGATGGACCAGCCGCCGGCGAAGTCGCTGCGCTGGCGCCCGTCGAGGACGGTCCGGACGCCGGTGACGGGGAGCCCCATCCATCCGGTGCCGCCCCCCTCCTCCTCGACGTAGCGCACGTGGATGCCGCCGGAGGTCTCGTACACGCCGGTGTCGGCGCTGGCCCAGATGGCGCCGCGCTCGAACGCCGCGACCGAGCCCGGGGTGTCCTCCGGCAGCGACCGCTGGTCGGCGGTGGGGAAGCCGAGGACGGAGCGCTCCCGGCCGAGCTCGTCGTAGTGCTCGGCCGACTCGCCCAGCACGTAGTGCGCCCCGAGAGTGGTCGTGGAGAGCATCATGCCGTGCTGGTAGGTGGCGAGCCGTCCGCCCTCGACGTCCCGCTCCTCGGCGGTCTGGCGCCCGAGCACCGAGCCGGCGAGGCCGAGGTCGACGTACCGGATGGAGATGGCGGTGGGGTGCTCGCGGTCCGGCAGGCACGACGCCCAGTGGGTGAGGGTGCGGTTGTCGGTGCGGACGGTCGTGGTGCAGCTCTCGTCCCACTCCCACGGCGGCGTGCACAGCACCACCCGGCAGACGACCTCGGTGACGCCGCGGATGTGCTGGTTGCACTGGCCGTAGCGGAAGACGTTGCAGCACACCCGACGCTGGTCGCACGCGCCGTCGGCGCAGGTGCAGCTGCACGTCGCCGACGGGGTGCGGTTGCAGTCGATGATGTAGCGGGCGTCCCCCATGCAGAACGCCGAGTCGTCGATCTTCCACCAGCCCGCGACGAACGACCCGGGCGGGCAGGTGTTGGCGCCGTCGTTGATCGTGCAGCAGAAGGCGGTCCACCCGCCGCTGCAGGAGGCCGCCTCCCCGCACACGCTCGCGTACGCCGTCCCCGGTCGCAGGACGAAGCCCCACGGCTCGACCGCGAGCGCCGAGCCGACGATGGCCGCGCGGCTGAGGAAGCGACGACGGCTCAGGCCCTCACCAGCGAGCCAGGTCGCGGCGCGCTCGACCATCCGCTCGGGGAGCGAGGGGCGGACGGGGGCGGTCGTGCTCGTCACGCGGCGGGTCCGATCGTCACGTTGGCGAGGGTCCGGCTCACCTCCCCGGCGAGGGTCGCGGCGTTGCCGCGGTGGCCGAGCACGACGTAGAGGCAGAACGCCCGCCCGGCCTCGGTGAAGAACACCTGCAGCCCGGCCTGCCCGGAGCGCGTGCGCTGCAGGGCACGGGGCGAGAAGTCGCCGGCGGTGAGGTGGCGCGGGAGGCCGGCCTCGGAGAACAGGGCGGTGCCGACGCACTCGGGTCCGTACTCGAGGACGGACACGAACGCGTGCCGGGCGCCCATGACGTCCACGGCGCCGCTGCCGAAGTCGCCCCGGTCCGGCGGGAGGGCGAAGTTGGCGAGGTGGAGCGTGGGCAGGGACGGCACCGCGCGGGTGGTGACGCCGGCGGCGGTGCGGACCGCCGGGGCCTCGCGCGCGGTGGTGAACGCGCCCTCCCACCCGGACGGGAGGACGGCGGAGAGCCCGTGCGACGACAGCCTCATGGAGGGCCCCCGGTGAGGACGACGGCGAGGACGACGGCTGCCACCCCGAGCTGGACCGCGGTGGCCGTGCGGCGGACGGGCCGGTCGAGCGCGACCACGCGCCGGTGGAGCGCCCGCAGCGCCTGCGGCGTGTCGGCGGCGCGGGTCGCGAGGACGGGCAGCGCGCGGGCGAGGCCGAACACGGCGCCGACCGCCGCCCCGCGTCCCGCCGAGCCCGACAGCGCGGCGGCGGCGAGCACGACGTAGGTGATCGAGGCCGGGACGATGGTGGCGACCGCCGCGCCGAGTTGGAGCCCGAAGCCGCCGCCGTAGACCCAGCCGCGGTAGGTGTCGAGCCAGCGCTCGTCGACCTGGCGCCGCCAGGACGGCAGCCGCAGCGGCGCGGCGTCGACGGCCAGTCCGACGACCGCGACCAGGGCGAGGACGAGGAGGGCGGCGGTCGTGCCGAGCGCACGCGCGGCCGGGGCGGCGACGGCGCCGAGGAGGCCGCCGACGAGCGCGCCGCCGAGCGGGGACGCGACGAGGTAGGCGGTGACCGTGACGGTCCACCGCTGTCCGCGCGCTGCCTCCCCGACCGGGTTCAGGCTGGTGAGCATCGACTCCCCTCAGGGGGACCAGGTCGAGCGCAGCGCGGCGAGCGGCGCCAGCGCCATGCCGAGCACCAGCGGCGTCACGTGTGCGACCCGTCGGTGTCGAGGGGGATCCACAGCCGGTCGTCGCCCGGGACGAACCCGGCCTCGAGGAGCGCACGGTCGGTGTCCTCCTCACGGCGGAGGTCGGCGGCGGCCCGTCGCGCCCGCCGGGGTCCACCGACGTACGCGAGGTCGCCGGTGGCGTCGGCGAGGAGCCGCGCGACCTGCTCCCACGAGCCGCCGGTGCCCTCGCCGCGGACGCGACCGGAGGGCCCGTCGACGTGCACGACGTACGGGGAGCCGGGCACCGCGTGGTCGCGCCACGCCGCGGAGCTGCACACGACCGTGACCCCGTCCGGCGCGAGGTCGGCCAGGATGGCCGGGCTCTCCTCGGCGAGGTCGCGGGTGACGACGACGAGGCGGGTGCCGGCGGGGAGGTCCACGCCCTCGTCGAGCGCCTCCCAGAACCCGGAGCAGGTCGTGCACCCGCTCGACAGGAACGCGAGCACGGTGTCGTGCTCGACGTTCCGGACGCGGAGCGCGAGCGCGTCCCCACCGATCGAGGTGCCGACGAGGTCGCTCGCAGCCCGGCCGGTGGGGGCGGTCTCGGGGACGCCGGCCGGTCGGCGCGGACCGTCGTCGGAGGCCGCGGCGTCCACGCTCGGGAGCAGCGTGGCCGTGCCGGGCTCGACGCCCGCGCCGAGCTCGTGGAGACGACGGAGGATCGTCGCGTGGCTGCGGAGGAGCCCGGCCACGAGCACCGCCAGGACCACGACGGTGACGGTGAGGGCGAGCACGAGGGCGGTCACGCCGACGCCTCGGGGTGGAGGGCGACGGCCGCCTGGAGCTCGGCGCCGGCGGTGAGCCCGAGGCGGACCAGCCAGGCGCAGGTGGCGACGAGCACGAGCGTGCCGACCAGCGCGACGACGTTCCCGGCCAGGGCACCCAGCAAGGGCCGTGCGGCGCCGGCCGCGGCGAGCGCCGTCCCGCCGGCGGCGAGGACGTTCACGGCGACGTGGGCCGCGCTGACAGGCGTCCGCTCCTCGCCGAAGCAGCCGCACGATCCGCCCGCCGCCCGGCGCTGTCGGACGACGAAGACGGTGAACCCCGCGTAGAGGAGCGCCGCGACGGCCGCGGGCAGGCGCCCGCCGACGAGCAGGATCCCGAGCCCGGCCGCGACCTCGGTGGCACCAAGCAGCCGCACGACGGTGGCGTTCCCGGGCAGCCGTGCGTCGGCGAGCGCGGCGACGGTCCCGGCCGGCCAGCGGAGCTTCGCCACGCCGGCCAGGAGCAGGACGGCCCCGGCGACCCAGGCGACCACCTCGCTCGTCGCGGACAGCTGGGACATCGCAGGCTCTCGGGGGGGTGGACGCGTGGCCGCGGATGCTACCGGCGTGCCCGGAACGTCGGTTCCAGGCGCGGCACCGGGCGGCGCCGGCGGTGCCGGGACGACGAAGTAGGGTGGCGCGGCCGGTCCCCGGTGCGGTCCCTTCCGTGCCGGAGCGAGGGAGGTCCGACGTGGGGCGACTGTCGATCCCGGATGCCGGGTGGCTGCTCATCGAGGGCCGCCAGAACCCCATGCACGTCGGCGGCCTGCAGCTGTTCCGCCCGCCGGCGGACGCCGGTCCGGACTTCCTGACCGACCTCGCGGACCGGCTCCGCAGCGAGCACGACGTCCGCCCGCCCTTCAACCAGCGGCTGGCACGTCCGTACGGCCTCGCCGGCACGTACCGCTGGGTCGAGGACGAGGTCGACCTCGACTACCACTTCCGCCACCTCGCCCTGCCCGAGCCGGGGCGCCTGCGGGAGCTGTTCGCGATCGTGTCACGGCTGCACGCGAGCCTGCTCGACCGGCACCGCCCGCTGTGGGAGTGCTACCTGATCGAGGGCATCGAGGACGGCCGGTTCGCCGCGTACACCAAGATCCACCACTCGATGCTCGACGGCATCGCCGCCATGCGGCAGCTGGTGCGGTCGTTCAGCGAGGACCCCGACGAGCGCGACCTCCCCCCGCCGTGGGCACCGACGGGCAACGGCCGGCGGCCGGACCCGGAGGACCCCACGGGGGCGCTCGCGATGACCGGCAAGCTCGTCCGGCTCGCCGCCGGCGAGGTGACCTCGGGCCTGTCGGTGGCACGCACCGTCACGACCCAGGTCGTGCGGTCGCGCTTCGACGAGTCGCACGTCGCCCCGTTCCAGGCGCCACCGTCGATGCTGAACGTCCGGCTGTCCGGCGCGCGCCGGTTCGTCGCGCAGTCCTACGAGCTCGAGCGCATCCGCGCGGTCGGTCGCCTCCTCGGCGCGACCGTCAACGACGTCATCCTCGCGATGTGCTCGGCGGCGCTGCGGGAGTACCTCCTCGACCACGACGCGCTCCCGGACAAGCCGCTCATCGCGCTCGTGCCGGTGTCGTTCCGCGCCCCGGAGGACAGCGACGCCGGGAACGCGATCAGCCTCGTCCCGGCCAACCTCGCGACCCACCTCGACGACCCCCTCGCGCGGCTCGACCTCATCCGGTCGTCGATGAACGCCGTCAAGGACCGTCTCCGCGACATGAGCCCGCGCGACCTCATCAACTACGGCATCGTCATGACCGCACCGCTCATCCTCGGTGAGCTGAGCGGCCTGTCGGGCCGGCTCCGTCCGACGTTCAACCTCGTCATCTCGAACGTGCCGGGTCCCGACCGCGCGCTCTACTGGAACGGGGCACGGATGGAGGGCCTCTACCCGCTGTCGCTCCTCAACGAGGGCTACGCGCTCAACATCACGATGACCTCGTACGACGGCTCGATGAACGTCGGCATCACGGCCGACCGCAAGGCGCTCCCGAGCGTGCAGCGCCTCATCGACCACCTCGAGGACGCCCTCGCCGACCTCGAGCACGCGGCCGGGATCGGGACGTGACGGCCGGCAGCGCGGCCTGGGACGAGCTCGCGGTCCCGGGCGAGGCACCGCCCGTCGTCGGGCTCGACGGCGACACGACCGCGGACGTGTGCGTCGTCGGCATGGGCGGCTCGGGGCTCACGGCCGCGCGCCGCCTCGCCGAGCGCGGCGCCGACGTCGTGGTGCTCGACGCGGTCGGGATCGCCGCCGGTGCGGCGGGGCGCAACGGCGGGTTCCTGCTCGCCGGCGGGGCCCGGTTCCACCACGAGGCGGTCACGACGTGGGGGCACGAGCTCGCGGTCGGGCTGTACCGCGCGACCCTCGACGAGCTCGACCGGACCCTGGACGAGCTCGGCGACCTCGCCTCCCGCACGGGGAGCGTCCGCATCGCGGCGTCGGAGGACGAGGAGCGCGACATCGAGCGGCAGCGGCGCGCCCTGGTGACGGACGGGTTCGCGGTCGAGCCCTACGACGGCCCGGAGGGGCGCGGGCTCCTCGTGCCGGACGACGCGGTCTTCCAGCCGGTGGCGCGCTGCCGCCTCCTGGCGCGCGCCGCCGTCGCCGCGGGAGCCCGGCTGCACGCCCCCGCCCGCGTGACCGGCCTCGGCGACGGGACGGTCACGACGAGCGCCGGCGACGTCCGTGCCGACCGCACGCTGGTGGCGGTCGACGGCGGCCTCGAGCAGCTCCTCCCCGAGCTCGCGGACGATGTCGGGACCGCACGGCTGCAGATGCTCGCGACCGCCCCCGACCCGGACCTCTCCCTCCCCCGTCCCGTCTACCGGCGGTGGGGCTACGAGTACGTGCAGCAGCTCGCCACCGGGGAGGTCCTGCTCGGCGGCTGCCGGGACCGCTTCGCCGCGGACGAGTGGGACGCGCCCGCCGTGCCGTCCGATGAGGTGCAGTCGTGCCTCGACGCCGAGCTCGCGCGGCTGGGCGTGGCGGCGCCCGTGACGCACCGATGGGCGGCGCACGCGGCGTTCACGCAGGACGCGCTGCCGGTCTGCCGGGAGGTCCGCCACGGCGTGCTGGTCGTCGGTGCCTACTCCGGGCACGGCAACCTCGTCGGCACGCTCGCGGCCCGCGTCGCCGCCGACACCGCCCTCGACGGCGGCGACCTCACGCTCGACCGGCTCGTCGCCCCGTGAGGGTGGGGTAACGCCCGGGTCAGGCGGGCGCGGGCGAGTGGGTCTCGGTCATCTCGGCGAGCGCCTCGTCGACCTCACGCTCGACGTCCTCGGTGGTGCGACCGGTGGCGGCCACGATCTCCTCGATGAGCCGCTCGCGCGCGTCGCGGTAGATGCGCCCGTCGGACGGGGACAGGCCGCGCTGCTCCTCGCGCGCCTTGAGGTCGCGCACCGCGGCGGCGACCAGGCGGACCTTGCCCGAGTTCAGCCGCGACTCGTTCTTCGCGTGCTGCTTGCGCCACGACAGCGTGAGGAGCTGCGGCTCGGCGCGGAGGATGTCGAAGACCTCGGCGATGTCGTCGACGTCGATCGTCTCGCGCAGGCCCACGTCCTCGAGCGCCTCGATCGGCACGTGGAGCGTGAGCGAGTCCTCGGTGCGGCGCAGCACGACGTACTCGCGCTCGACGCCGCCGACCTCGCGCGTCTCGATCGCGGTGACCTCGGCGGTGCCGTGCTGCGGATGGACGATGGTCTCACCGACGCTGGGCTTCAAACGGATGCTCCTCGCGGCCTCGACCACCGAGGGTAGGGCCCGCGGGGGGTCCCGTGGCCCCCTCCCGTCCGGACGGACGGACGACCGGCCCCGGGGAGGGGAGGAACCGGACATCCTGGACGTGTCAGGGGCTGACCTCGGTGCCCCCGCCCCGCCGGGGGTCGGCGGCCGCGGTCAGGCTGCCGTCGGCGCGGCGCAGCGTCGCCGTCACCCCGCCGAAGAACATCGCGTGGCGGTGGTAGCTGCCGGTCGGGAGGTCGAGCGGTGGCATCGGGAGGTCCTCCTCGTGGCCGACCCGCAGGACCCTGCCGTCCGGGCCATGGCGCACGTGGACCCGGGGCGCCGCGATGGCGTCGACCAGGCTGGCGCCGGCCGTGAACCGCAGCAGGGTCTGCAGGATCGCGGTGGTGATGCGGTCGGCACCCGGCGAGCCGATCGCGAGGCTCGCCCCGTCGTCCGCGCGGGCGACCGTCGGTGCCATGTTCGACGGCAGCCGGTCCCCCGGCTCCCACGCGTGGAGCCCGCGGCGGTTGAGCTCCTGCTCACCGAGGCAGTTGTTGAGCCACAGCCCCGTGCCCGGGGGCATGACCCCCGAGCCGTAGCCGGCGGACGCGGTGATGGCGCACGCCTGGCCGTCGCCGTCGGTCGCGGAGATGTGGACGGTCGAGGGCGACTGCAGCGCTGCCCGGAAGCCGTCCGCACGGGCCAGGGCCAGGAGCTCGCGGCCTGCCGCGCCGCGGTCGTCGGCGACGTCGAGGTGCTCGACCCGCCAGCCGAGGACCGCCTCCTGGACCCGCACGACCCGCTCGACGTCCGCGGGACCCCAGTCGGCGCCCACCTCGCCGGCGAGCAGCGTCAGCATCGCCCCGAGGGTCACCCCGCCGATGGCGGGCGGTGGGTTCGTGGCGACGTGCCAGCCGGCGACGTCCACGGTGACCGGCTCCCGGACGACGGCCTCGTAGCGGCGGAGGTCCTCGCGGGTCAGGATGCCGTCGTGGGCGAGGACGTCGTCGACGATGCGGGCGCCCAGATCGCCGGCGTAGAGCGCGGCGACCCCCTCCTCCGCGAGCTGCTCGAGGCTCTCGGCCAGCGCGGCGACGTGGACGCGTGCCCCCGTCGGCAGGAGCTCGCCGGCGTCGTCGTGGATCGCCGCGTGGGACGGGGCGTGCCAGCCGAAGAGGTCCTCGTGGACGTACTCGAGGTAGTAGGTCGAGGCGGCGCCCATCGGGAAGCCCTCGCGGGCGATCGCGATCGCCGGCGCGAGCAGGTCCCGCCACGGCAGGCGACCGTGGCGCTCGGACGCGAGGGCGAGGCCGGCGGGCGTCCCCGGTGTCGCGACCGAGCCGTGGCCGATCGTGATGTCGACGCCGCCGCCGTACTCGGTCGTGATGTCGAAGACGCCTCGGCCGAAGCGGTCGCGCGGCAGGCCGTGGCCCGGCATGGACACGTTCGCGTCGATGGTCTCCGCCGGACCGTCGACCGGCTCGATGGTGAGGTAGGCGCCACCGGGGATCGAGCAGATGCCCGGCTCGGTCGTCATCGCGACGAGCGCCGCGGCGATGGCCGCGTCGACGGCGTTCCCGCCGGCCTCGGCGACGTCCCGGCCGGCGCGGGCGGCGAGGTCGTTCGGGGCGGCGACGGCGATCGGCATGACGCGGGAGGCTACGGCACCCCGGGGCAGGACCCGGCCGCGGTCCCCGGCGGCGCGGCGGTCAGTGGATCTCGATCGCCTCGCCCCGCGCCTGGGCCTCGGCGGCGGTGCGGGCCTCGACGACCGCCAGCGGCTCGAACAGCCGACCGCGCTCGGCGAACACGACGAAGCCGAGCGCGACCACCCCGAGCACCAGGAAGCCGACCGCGAGGGGGGTGACGGTGCCGTCGAAGGAGCGGTCGATCACGGCGCCGAGGAGCGCCCCGACGGCGATCTGGACGGCACCGATCACGCTCGACGCCGTCCCGGCGACGGCGGCCATCGGCTGCATCGCGATCGTGTTGAAGTTCGGGATGACCAGGGCGTGGCCGGCGAGCATGCCGGCGAGGCCGAGCATGAACGCCCACAGCGGCGGTCGACCGCCGGTGAGGACCGAGAGCAGCGTCAGGGCCCCGGCGATCCCGAGGTAGACGACCAGCGTGAGGTGGGCGAGCCGCCGCACGCCGACGCGCCCGACGACGCGTGCGTTCGCGAGCATGCCCACCCCCATGACCGCGGCGAGGCCGCCGAACAGGAACGGGAACTCGGCGGAGGCGTCGAACACCTCGGTGAAGATGATCTCGGCGCTGCCGAGGTAGGCCGTCAGCACGCCGTAGAGCGACGTCATGGCGAGGGCGTACGCGACCGTGCGTCGGTTCGAGACGACGATCCTCGCGGCCTCGAGGAGGCGTGCGAACTGGAGCTCCCGGCGGTGCTCCTCCTTGAGGGTCTCGGGGAGGCGCCGGCTCCACACCGCCATGATCGCGACGGCGAGGACGCACGTGCCGAAGATCCAGCGCCACGACGCCACCGCCGCGATGCCGGCGCCGAGGGCGGGGGCGACGACCGGGATCAGGATGAACACGGCCATCACGAACGACATCGCCCGCGACATCCGCTCGCCCTCGT
>JAHWKB010000152.1 GCA_019348115.1 Actinomycetota bacterium
AGCTCGACCACGCGCTGGATGCGGTCCACGGCGCCGGCGCCGTCCCCCTCGGGGCGGTCGAGGAGCCGCACGAAGACGGCGCGGTCGCCAGCGATGAAGGTCGGCACGCCCCAGACGTCGTAGGCCGAGACGTTCGACTCGTGCTCCTTGTGCAGGGTCTCGAACACCCCGCCGTTGGCCACGGTGTCGAGCACCGCCTCCGCGTCGAGCCCGACCGACGTGATCACGTCGCGGAGGACGTCGGCGTCCTTCAGGTCGCGGCCGTCGTCGTGCCGGGCGGCGAAGAGCGCGACGTGGGCGTCGAGGAAGTGGTCGGGGAAGTGGTCGCGGATCGTGAGCCCGACGAGGAGCGCGTGGATGCCGGAGACGCTGGTCGGGTCCTGGGCGTCCCAGACGTCCGGCTGACCCTCCTCGACGTGGCCCTGGGCGAGGCTGTACGGGGTGAACCTCACATCCCAGTCGGCCCCGGCGCGCAGGCCCTCGACCACGAACTCGTTGGCGTTGCGGGCGAAGGGGCAGAGGTAGTCGAAGGTCAGGGCGAAGGTGGTGGTCACAGGGGGATCCTCGTCGGAGATCGAGAGCGTGGGGCGTCGGGGACGGCAGCCCGGTCGTCCGGGACAACGGTAGGGGGCGTCCGTTCCTTCCCTTTTCCGCGAACCCGGTCGACGGACCTTGACACGGGACTGACCGTCGGTCAGTCTATGACTGACCGTCAGTCAGAACGTCCCAGAGCCCGGAGGATCCCGTGTACGCCACCGCCGCCGCCCACCTGCCCCACCCGCTCGCCGCGGTGTCCGCCGCCGTGCTCGCCGGCGCGGCCGACCCCGTCGCGTGGTTCCCCGCGCTCCACCACCGCGACGACCGTCCGCTCGACGAGCTCGGGGCCCGCCTCGAGCTCGTGCTCCCCGTGCCCGGCGGGGCGACGCACGTCCCGCTCGAGGTCACCGACGTCGTCCGCACGACCGTCACCGCCCGTGGCCGCACCGACGCCGGCGACGACGTCTGCCTGCGGCTCTCGCTCAGCCCGTGGAACGGCGGGACCGCCGTCGTGGTCTCGATCGACGCCGGCGACGAGCCGCGGCCGCTCCTGTCGTGGTCGCTCACGCGCCGGCTGGAGGCCGCGCTCGGCCGCCTCGCCGGCCAGCTCGCCGCCCACGGGTCCGCGGTCGCGCCGGCGCGGCCATAGGCTCGTGCCCGACCGACCGGACGGGAGCTCGTTGGCACGAGGCGACAGGCGCGAGGAGCTGCTCGACGCCGCCGAGGGTGTGATCGAGGAAGAGGGCGTCGCCGGGCTCACCATCGATCGCGTGGCGGCGCGTGCCGGGGTCGCCAAGGGCACGGTCTACCTCTACTTCGCGTCGAAGGAGCAGCTCGTCGGAGCGCTCAAGGGGCGCTGTCTCGAGCAGATGACCGGCATGGTGGTGGCGGCGCTCGCCGACCTCGAGTCGGGGGACTGGTGGGGCACCGCCGACGCCGTCGTCGAGGCGGTCGTCGACTTCGACCTGTCGCACCGCTGGGTGATCGCCGTCATGGCGACCGAGTCCGGCGACGAGGAGTCGAAGGCCGTCTACGGCGAGGCCACGCAGCAGATGATCGGCCTGCTCGAGGCGGCGCTCCGACAGGGCGCGGTGGAGGGCGTGTTCGAGGTCGACGACCCCGAGACGACCGCGCGGCTCCTCTACTTCGCCCTCGAGGGCACGCTCCACCACACGATCCTGTACGAGCCCGAGGTGGACCGCGAGCGCCTCGTCACCGCCGCGCAGACCTTGATCCACCGCGCGCTCGGCGACGCCTGACTCAGATGCCGATCCCGAGCCCCGTCATGAGGGACCGGGTCGTCAGGCCGAAGGCGAAGAACGCGCCCCAGGCGATGCCGACGTACTCGCGCTCCTCGCGCCGCAGTCCCGCGATGCGGCCGCCGACGATCGCGATGAGCGGGAACAGCGAGCCGTAGAGGTAGTGCAGCCACACGAGCGGGCCGCCCACGACGCGCCGGCCGAGGAAGAGCAGGACGAGCCCGGTGACGACCTGGATCACGAGCACGTTCTCGGTGTAGTGCTCCATGGCCCAGAACAGCTTCGGCGCCTCGTCGCGCCCGGCGATGCGCAGCACGAGTCCGAAGAGCGCGATCAGCCCGAGGGCCGCGACGATGGCGATCCCGACCCAGCGGTGGAAGGTGTCCATCTACTGCTGCGCACCCGACGCCGGCTCCGACCGGGTCGCGCGCGCGGCAGCGGCCTCGTTCTCCTTGAGGCCCTTCGCGATGCGGTAGGCGATCCACCCGATGAGGAGGGGCACGACGATCGTGCCGACGCGCAGGATCGCGGAGATGGTCTGGAGCCCCGTCGCGGTGTTGGAGGCGAGCACGTCGTTCCCGCCGGCGATGAAGATCGACAGGAGGAACACGAACCCTCCGACCCCGATCCCCGTCCGCACGGGCACGTCGCGCGGACGCTGGAGGAGGTGGTGCTCCTCGTGGTCCTTCGTGATCCAGCGGGCGTCGATCCACGGCCACGCGCCGACGACCGTGAAGATGAGCCCGGGGAGGATGACCCCGGGCAACAGCGTCGACGGGATCGTGAGCCCGAGGATCGTGAACTCCCAGTTGGGCCACAGCCGCAGCAGCCCCTCGAGCCAACCCATGTACCAGTCGGGCTGCGCCGGCGCGAAGACCTGGAAGGGCTCGTAGGGGCCGTAGAGCCACACCGGGTTGATCTCGAAGAGGCCGCCCAGCATCGCCAGCACGGCGATGGTGAACGCGAAGAGCGCGAGCGACGTGAGCGTCTGGTTGGGGAAGAGCGGCTCGCCGACGACGTTGGTGTTGGTCGCCTTCTTCGACGGCTTCTGGGTGTGCTTCTGCCGGACGAGGATGGCGAGGTGGGCGCCCACGAGGCCGATGAGCCCGGCGGGCAGCAGCATGACGTGGAGGATGTGGAGCCGGCCGAGGACGTCGGTGCCCGGGTACTCGCCGCCGAGGGCGATGAACCCGATGAGCGGCCCGACGAACGGGATGCCGAGGAGCACCGAGTAGCCGATGCGCAGACCGGTCCCGGACAGCAGGTCGTCCGGGAGCGAGTAGCCGGTGAAGCCGGCGCCGAACGCCAGCAGCAGGAGGATCACGCCGACGACCCAGTTGAGCTCCCGCGGTCGCCGGAACGCGCCGGTGAAGAACACCCGGAGCATGTGCACGGTGATCGCGGCGACGAAGACCAGCGCCGCCCAGTGGTGGATCTGGCGCATGACGAGCCCGCCACGGACCTCGAAGGACAGGCGCAGCGTCGAGTCGAAGGCGGCCGAGATCTCCTGGCCCTGGAGCGGCACGTACGGGCCGTCGTAGACGACGAGCCGGGTGTCGGGCACGTAGAAGAACGCGAGGAACGTGCCGGTGAACAGCAGCACGACCAGCGAGAAGAGCGCCACCTCGCCGATGAGGAACGACCAGTGGGCCGGGAACGCCTTGCGCCAGTAGCGCTGCGTCCCCTCGGCCAGGCGCAGGCGGTCGTCGAGCCAGCGCGCGACGTCGTCGAGCGGCGACTGCCGGCGGCTCTCGTCGGTGGTGCTCACGCCCCGTCTCCTCGCGTCAGGTTCCAGAACGACGGCCCGACGGGCACGCGGAAGTCGCTGATCGCGACGAGGTAGCCCTCGCGGTCGACCTCGATCGGGAGCTGGGGGAGCGGTCGCCCGGCCGGCCCGGACAGCACCTCGGCGCCGTCGTAGACGCCGAACGTCGACTGGTGGCAGGGGCAGAGGAGCTCACCGACGGCCGCGCGGTAGAGGCCGACGGGGCATCCCGCGTGGGTGCAGATCTTCGAGTAGACGACGATGCCCTCCACCGTCGGCTGACGGAGGTCGGTCGGGACGTCCTTGCGCAGTCCGACCAGGACCGCCTGGGAGTCCGCCGACCCGGTCGCGCCCTCGGGGAACACGGTGACGACCTGGTCGGGGGAGATGTCCTCGGGGCGGAGCGGCTCGCCCTCCTCGTCGACGACCCGCACGCCCTCCCCCCACTCGGTGCGGAAGAGCTCGTTGCGCGGCCCCGGCCCGAGCGAGCGGATCGGGATGAGGAGCGCGAGCCCCAGCGACAGCCCGGCCCCCGTCAGCAGGCGCAGCAGGAACCGGCGTCGCCCGCCGACCGTCACCTCGCCCATGGTGGACTGGTAGAGCTCCTCGAAGGCGTCGCGGTCGGCGTCCTCGGAGCGCATGGGGTAGCGGTCCTCGACGATCTCCTCGGGACCGACGATCACCCGCACCCAGATCGCGAGCCCCACGCCGACCGCCCCGAAGGCGATGAACAACGTGAGTCCCTCGAGCTGGGCCTGTCCGCCGGAGATGTAGACCACGAACAGCGCCAGCGACGCGACGATGGCCACGAGGAAGCTCACGGCCGCCCAGCGTGCGGCGCGGTCCTCGCGCTTGCGCTGCTCGCGCCACTGGTCGGCCTTGGTGCGACCGCCGGCGGGCGTCCGGGGTGGTCGTCGGTCACTCGCCGCCATGGTCGTCCACCTCCTCGTCCGCCTTCTCGCCGAGCAGGTACATCACGATCATGAGGAGCCCGAGTCCGAGGACCCAGGCGATGAAGCCCTCCGAGACCGGACCGCTGCGACCGATGGCGAGGCCGCCGGGGGACTCGCGCTCCCGGAGGTCCATGACCCAGGCGACGATCGCCTCGAGGTCCTGCTGCGGCACGATCTCCTCGTTGAACGCCGGCATGACGCCGGGCCCGCTGCGCACGGCCTCGGCGATCTCGAGCGGCGTGGACACCTCGAGGTTCGACGACACGTCGCGCTGGCCGACCGCGACGCCCGCGGCCGTGGGGCCGTGGCAGGCCGCGCAGTGCGTCGTGAACTGGTGGAGGCCACGGGACAGGTCGGCCTGCTGCCAGCCCTCGATGTCGGGGATCCCGGGTCCCTCGCCGGGTGCCAGGCTCGTGACGTAGGCGACGATCGCCCGCCGGTCCTCGTCGGTCATCTGCTGCGGGCGGTGGCTGAGGCGCTCGTTGGCGTTGTCGAGCGGCATGCGCCCGGTCCGGATCATGAAGTCGACCGACGCCGGGCCCACGCCGATGAGCGGTGGCCCGCCGTCGGGGCCGTCCACCGGCAGGCCGCGGCCGGCCTCGCCGTGGCACAGGGCGCACTGGGCTCCGTAGATCTGCGCGCCCCGCTCCAGGAGCGCGTCGCTGGAGATGTCGGCCTCGTCCTCCTGCGCGGCGGCGAGGCCGCCGCCGAACACGACGTTGACGAGCGCGACGAGGAGCGCCAGTCCGGTCGCGATCGCGAGCGCGCGCCGCCTCCGATGGCGGTCAGGCGTCGGGCGGGGAGCGGCCGCGGGCACCTGCTGCACCTCTCGAATGATCGGGGGCGTGGAGCCTACCCGAGCCCCCCGGCCACCCGGACCGGCGGCCTACCGCACCGGCGGGGTGTCGGCGGCTCGGGCGTCCATCGCGGACGTCGCGGCGTCGAGGAACCGCAGGAGCTCCATGGGGACCGGGAACACCAGCGTGGAGTTGTTGTCGCCGGCGACCTCGGTCATCGTCGACAGCAGGCGGAGCTGCATCGCGCCGGGGGCGGTCGCCATCTCGGTCGCCGCCTCGGCCAGCCGCTTGGCGGCCTCGAACTCCCCTTCCGCGTGGATCACCTTGGCGCGACGGTCGCGCTCGGCCTCGGCCTGGCGGGCCATGGCGCGGCGCATCGTCTCCGGGAGCTCGACGTCCTTGACCTCGACCAGGGTCACCTTCACGCCCCAGGGGTTGG
>JAHWKB010000153.1 GCA_019348115.1 Actinomycetota bacterium
CGACGGCGGATCGGCGATCGCCTCGCCGACCGGCCACTGGGTCGTCGAGCCGGTCGCCGGGGAGGAGCAGCTGGTGGTCGCCGACATCGATCTCGAGCGGGTGCGTCGGGAGCGGCAGAACTTCGATGCGACCGGCCACTACAGCCGGCCGGACGTCTTCCACCTGACCGTCGACCGTGCCCGGCGGCAGGCGGCGCACTTCCTCGACTGATCGCGGTGGCTCGACCGATCCGGCCGTGCGCCGGTACCTGACGTCGCGCTCCGACGCGCGAGCGAGCGCGGCGACCACCGCGGGGTCACGCCGGAGCGCACGCGAGCGAGAGTCCGACGCCGCTGGCGGGATGGGGGAAGGTGAGCCGGACCGCGCGGAGCTCGATCCGCTGCGCGCTGGAGGGTCCGGCCCCGGAGGCGTCGTAGAGCGAGTCGCCCACGACGGGATGGCCCAGCGACGCCAGGTGCGCGCGGATCTGGTGCGTGCGGCCCGTCCCGAGCGTCACCTCCAGGAGCGTGCGACCGCCCCGCCGCTCGAGGACGGTCCAGTGGGTGATGGCGGGCCGGCCGCCGTCATCGAGCCCGACGACCGCACGGCGGTAGTCCCGCTCCGGGTCCCGTCCCAGCGGCGCGTCGATGGTGCCCTCGTCCCCGGCGACCTCGCCCTCGACGAGGGCGTGGTAGGTGCGCTCGACCTGCCGGTCCTCCAGGAGCTGCTGGAAGCGGTCGTGGGTCCCGCGGTCCTTGGCGATCACCAGCAGGCCGCTCGTCGCGCGGTCGAGGCGGTGGGCGGGGTGGGGACGCCACCGCGCCCACGGGTCGTCCGGACGGGCGCCGGCGTGCCACAGCACCGCGCCCAGGACGGTGTCGTCGCGGTAGCGGCCCATCGGGTGCACGTGGAGCCCCGCCGGCTTGTCGACGACGAGCAGGTCGTCGTCCTCGTGGACCGCGTCGAGCGGACGGTCGGACGGCTCGGTCACGAGCCGGCGCTCCCGCGCGCGGGCGAGCGCGTCGGCGCCGAGGGTCAGCACCGCCCCGGCGGCGAGGGGCTCGGCGATGCGTCCGGCGCGCCCGTCGACCCGGACGTCGCCGGCGGCGATCAGCGGGCCGATCGCGCGCGACGACACGACCGCGAGGTGCTCGCGGACGTGGTCGACGAGCCGGACGCCCTCGGCGGCCGCGGGAACGACGTGGACGGGACCGGTCACCCGGTCGCCGCGGCGAGCTCCTCCAGCCGACCGTCGGCATGGCGGGCGAACCGGCGTGCCTCGGGGCCGTGGTTGGGGTCGTTCGCGGGCCACGGCCAGCCGCCGAAGCCGGTCTCGGCGTAGTCGTTGTAGGCCTGCTGGATCTCGGTCTTCGTGTTCATCACGAACGGGCCGTACTGCACGATCGGCTCGCGGATGGGGCGCCCCTGCAGGACCAGCACCTCCGCGCCGTCCCCCGTGTCGGTGAGGGTCAGGGGGACGTCGGGGCGCACGACCGCCCCGTGACCGCCCACGACCTCGGTGCGGCCGATGCGGACGGAGCCACCGCGGAAGACGTAGACGGTGCGGACGGTGTCGTCCGACGCCGCCGGCGGCAGGGTCCAGGAGCCGTCCGGCGAGATGGCGGCGTGGTAGATGCCGACGTCGCTGTCGCGGCGCGAGGCCCAGGAGTGGGGCGGGGGAGCGGGGGCGCGGTGGCCGGCGACGAGCTCGCCGGCGACGACCGTCACCTCGGTGGGGCGCCCGGCGTCGTCGAGGAGGACGTGCCGCGGGATCTCGTGGCTCCACAGCATCGCGAAGTGCGGCGGCACCATCTTGTCGCTGGCCGGGAGGTTGATCCAGATCTGGAACAGCTCGGTCTCGTTGTGCTCGTCCCGGTTCAGCAGCGGGAACATCTCGGCGTGGACGATCCCCGACCCAGCGGTCATCCACTGGACGTCGCCGCTGCCGAAGCGCGCGGCCGCCCCGAGCGAGTCGGAGTGGTCCATGAACCCCTTGCGCATGAACGAGATGGTCTCGAAGCCGCGGTGGGGGTGCTGCGGGAAGCCCGGCACGAGGGAGCCGTGGTACATCGACCAGCCGTCGCGGCCGGAGAAGTCCATCCCGATGTCGCGGCCGGCGAGCGGCTCGCAGGGGCCGAGCTCGTCGTCGCCCTCGGGGTAGTCGTCGTCGTGGTGGACGCAGAACAGGAACGGGTCGACGGTCTGCCAGACACGGCCGAGCTCGACCTGCTGGAGCACGATGTCGTCGTGGCGGGTCACGGTCACGGGGGACTCCTGCCGGGTGGGGTCGTTGCATTTCCAACGAGTTCCCGTCCCCGACTATTCCACATCGACCCACGCCACGCCGGTACACGGACGGTGGGTACCTTCCCGCGATCGTGCCCGCCCCGCTCCCCGCCCCCTTCCCCGCCACCGGGTCCCGCAGCCGGCGGCTCGCGCGACGCGTCGCGGCCGCGACCGGCGGGAGCATCGAGCGCCAGCTCCGTGCGGAGGCGGCGGACGCGCTCGGCCGCGCCGGCGAGCGGCTCGAGGACGCCATCGACGCCTGGCACCTGCTCGTCGACGTCGGGCTCGCGACCGAGGCGCAGCTCGAGCACGCGATGCGCGACCTCGTCCACGCGGTCTGGGCGCTCGTCGTGCAGCGCGAGTGCGCCGGGTTCCGGGTCGACAACCTGGGCCACATCCGCCGCCACTACGCGATCCCGGAGGCGGTCCTGCGACACCTGTGAGCGCGCAGCGCCCGGGGTGGACCACGCGGTGGAGGGGTCGACCCGCCCGACAGGCGTCGACCGGCGGCGGGAGACCTCTCGAAGCGGACGTTCCGGGCGGGACCCCGACCACGCGGAGGGTTCCGGGAGGTTCCGTCCAGATGGCCGCGTCGCTATCGTCACTCCCGACCGGTCACCTCGTTGAGAGCGATGACCCACGTCGTACGCGGAGCCCCGCTCCCCAAACCTCAGGAACGGCCATCATGATCCGTAGGAACCTTCTCGCCGTCGCGGTGGCGGCCATCACGGTGCTCCCCGCGGTCCCGGCCGCAGCCCAGGACGCGGAATGTGGAGAGTTCGCGCCCATCTGTGACGGTCTCACCCAGATCGGTGACGGCCTCCAGCCCGTCGGCGACGGCGCACAGCCCGTGTACGACGGCCTCCAGCCCGCCACGGACGCGCTCATCCCGGCACTCCAGGGGGCCATCGCCACCATCAGCGAGGGCCTCGAGGGCGGTCTCGAGAACCTCGCGCCGCTGTGCGAGGGGCTCGCCCCCCTCCTCGACGAGCTCGACCCGGTGATCGACGGCGCCCAGGGCGTCCTCGACACCGCCACCGGGGAGGCCGGCGACATCGTCGCGCCCCTCGACCCGCTGCTCGCCGAGCTGAACGGGCTGATCGACGTCGTGCTCGACGCCTGCGAGGCGCCGGCACCGGCCGAGACCGAGACGGCGGAGCCGCAGCCGGTGGCGACCCAGGACCCGGCGCCGGCACCCCAGCAGGGTGAGCAGCTGCCGCGCACCGGTGGTGGCGGCGCCCTGGCCGGCCTCGGCCTCCTCGGCCTCGGTGGCCTCGGTGCGGCCCTGCGTCGCCGCTGACCGACACGCACCCACCACGACGCCCCGGCGCGATCCGCGCCGGGGCGTCGTCGTGTCCGGATACCGATCCCGGCCGCCGCTAGCGTCCGCGACGGCAGGGCAGGAGCGGCAGGAGGGTCCGACGTGGTCGAGGTCGTCGCGCTGGACGGTGACGACACGCTGTGGCATTCGGAGTCGTACTTCGCCCTGACCCACGAGCGCTTCGCCGAGCTCCTCGCGCCGCACGCCGACGCCGCCGACCTCGAGTCGCGCCTCCTCGACGCCGAGCGCCGCAACCTCGCGATCTTCGGCTACGGGGTGAAGGGGTTCACGCTGTCCATGATCGAGACCGCCGTCGCGGTCTCGGACGGCGACATCGAAGCGGGCGACATCGCGACCATCCTCGAGTGGGGCAAGGAGATGCTCGCCCATCCGGTCGACCTCCTCGATGGCGTCGAGGAGACGATCGCGGCCCTCGCCGCGTCGCACCGCCTCGTCCTCGTCACGAAGGGCGACCTCTTCCACCAGGAGCAGAAGGTCGCGCGCTCGGGACTCGCCGACCGCTTCGAGCACGTGGCCATCGTCGCCGAGAAGGACGTCGCGACCTACCGACGCGTCCTCGACGCGGTGGCGGTCACGGCCGACCGCTTCCTCATGGTGGGGAACTCCGTGCGCTCCGACGTCACCCCGGTGGTGGACCTCGGCGGCCGCGCCGTCCACATCCCGTACCACATCACCTGGGAGCTGGAGGCGGGGGCGCTGCCGTCGCCGACGGGCGACCAGCGGGTGTGGGAGCTCGAGGACATCCGCCAGCTCCCGGCGCTCGTCGAGGCTCTGTCGTGAGTCGCCCGGCGGGGTGGCGGCCCGCGCTGTGCGGGCTCCTCCTCGTCGCGGCGACGGCCTGCGTCGGAGGCGGACGGACGGGGGACGGGCCCGACCCGCACCTGCTGGTCGACGTCGAGCGGTCGCGGTCGGCCGCGGGCCGCGGGGTGCTCGAGGTGCGCCTGCGCACCGAGGCCGGGGAGCCGTTCGAGGTCATCCGGCTGCAGCTCCTCGACGACCGGTTCACGGTCGTGCCACCGGCGGAGAAGTCCACCCCGGTCCGCGCCGGCGGCGTCGGCATCGTCACGCCGATCCCCGCGGGCGACGTGGTCTGCGACGCACCGCGCGGCGAGGGCCCGCGCATGGCCGTGACGGTGGCCACGGACGCCGGCACCGCGGACCTCGTCGTGCCCGTGTCCGCCGCGGGCGACGAGGTGCTGACGGACCTGCACGCCGACGCGTGCCGACGGCGGGACCTCCTCGAGGCCGTCGAGGTGGCCTTCGGCGACGACTGGACCACCACGTCGCCGGCGACGGCCGAGGGCACGATCACGCTGGACCGGGGGGCCGCCACGGAGGAGGTCGTCCTCGAAGCCGTGCACGGCACGGTCATCTTCACGCTGACCGTCCTCGCCCCGGTGCCGGAGGTGGTGCTGACCCTCCCCGAGGGCGAGTCGCACGCCGAGGTGGCGGTGGAGGTGTCAGCCGCCCGCTGCGATCCCCACGCGCTGATCGAGAGCAAGAAGACCTACCTGTTCCCGCTGTGGGTGCGCGCCGGCGACGACGAGGCGATCTTCCTCACCGTCGAGCCGACGGGGGCGGCGCGGACGGCCTTCGAGGCGCTCCTGGCCGAGGGATGCCACCTCGAGGACGCCGGCGCCTGAGGAGGGTCAGGCGTTCGGCGCGACCGTCAGGAGCACAGCGAGGTCGTCGTCGGCCGAGATCTCGGCGGCCTCCCCGTCGACGACGGTCCACTCGCCCTCGCCCACGGTGTCGCCGCCGACGGTCGCGCGTCCGGACAGCACCTGCACGGTCGCCGGGCCGTTCCAGTGGTCCGGACCGATCGACGAGCCGGCCGTCACCGCGATGACGGTCTGCTTCACGGCGCCCGACGTCGTGGGCGTGAGCGTCAGCGCCGCGTTGCCGCTGTCGGAGCTCCGCGCCTCGCCGATCACCCGTGTCGCGAGGTCGCGGAGCGACACGGGGAGGTCGGGCGTGCGGTCGGTGACGTTCTCGTTGGCGCTCACGGGGGCTCCTTCGGACGGGTCCGGGGGACCAGCGTCGCGGGTGTCCGGCGACACTGCTGGCCGAACGGGCGTCCTGCCGGCCGGGGCGGGGCGGGGT
>JAHWKB010000154.1 GCA_019348115.1 Actinomycetota bacterium
GCCTCGCCGTCCCAGTGCGCCTCGACCGCGTCGTCGATGTCGCGGGTCGCCGCATCGTCGATCGTGACCGTCGCGGCCTCGCGCCGGTCCCACAGCTCGAGGTCGTAGCCGGGGATGTAGCCCTCGACGGAGAGCCCCGCGGCACCGCCGCGCCCGCCACCGGCGAGCATGCCGACGAGCCGGGTGTGGGTCGTCGTCGCGAACACCGGGTCGAGACCGGCCGCGGCAGCGCCGCCCGGGACCAGCGACGGGGCGGCCCGACCGAGCGCGACGACGACGGCCGCCGCGCGGACCGCCTGGGGCGAGCCGACGACGTGGGGGCCGGCGACGAGCGCACGCCCCACCGGCTTGCCGTCCTCGCCCTCGGCGACGAGCACGACGACCTGCCGACCGACCGAGGTCGGGAGCTTCCCGGCGACGGACGGCTCGAGGTCGATCCAGCCCGAGCCGAGCGAGTGGTCCGGCTCGAGCACGAGCTTCGCCGGGCCGTTCTTCACCACCCCGACCACCATGCGCCGCGGCCGCTCGACGAGCCGGGCCTCCACGACCGTCGCGCCCTTCTCGTCGATCGCGACCGTCGCGTCGACGAGGTCGTCCGCGAGGAGCGTGCCGGCGAGCGGCGGCGGCACGAACGCGGAGTCGACCTCGCGCGGGTCGCCGTCGGGGTCGGCGAGCGTCGCCGGCGTCTCGGTGACACCGTCGGACGAGACGAAGGTCGCGAAGCCGAAGCCACGGGGGTGGGGACGGAAGCGTGCGCGTACAGGCAAAGCGTGCTCTTTCGGGATGGGCGGAGTGGAGGTGGCCGGGCCGCTAGACGTCGCGGCGCCCGGCGAAGGCGCGACCGAGGGTGACCTCGTCGGCGTAGTCGAGGTCGCCACCGACCGGGAGCCCGCTGGCGAGCCGCGTGACGCGGACCCCGAGCGGGGCGATGAGACGGCTGAGGTAGCTGGCCGTCGCCTCGCCCTCGATGTTCGGGTTGGTGGCGATGATGACCTCCGCCACCGGCTCGGCGCCGAGCCGGGTCAGGAGTTCCTTGACGTGGAGGTCGTCGGGGCCGATGCCGTCGATCGGCGAGATCGCGCCGCCGAGGACGTGGTAGCGGCCGCGGTACTCGCGCGTGCGCTCGATCGCCACGACGTCGCGCGCCTCCTCGACCACGCACACGAGGCTCGGCTCGCGACGCGGGTCCCGGCACACCCGGCACTCCTCCTGCTCCGACACGTTCCAGCAGCGGACGCAGAAGCGCACCGTGTCCTTGACCCGCTGGATCGCCTGGCTCAGCCGGGTCGTGTCGGCCGGATCCGCCGACAGGATGTGGAAGGCGATCCGCTGGGCGCTCTTCGGCCCGACCCCGGGCAGACGCCCGAGCTCGTCGATGAGGTCCTGGACGGCGCCTTCGTACACACGGGTTCCGGGATGGCGAGAGGGGCGGGGAAGCGGCCGGGGCGAGGAGGTGCCCGTGCCGCGAGGGTACCGGTGGCTCCGGCTCAGCCTTCCGCGGGGGCGCGCTCCTCGACGAGCTCGGCCCCGAGCTCGCTCGCCAGCAGGGCATCGACGTCGTCGCCGCTCGACGGGGCCGGCGACCCGCCGAGCTCTGCCTCGCGGACGTCCGCGGCCTCCTCGGGCGACGGCTCGACCGGCTCGTCCGCCACCGGCGAGGCGTCCGTCACGACCGGCGGGGTCGGCCGACGCGGGGCGTCACCGTCCACGACCGTGTCCACCGTCACCTTGAGGCCGCACGACCGCTCGATCGCCGCCGTCAACGCCGCGACGTGATCGCCCTTCTTCGCGTTCTGCGCGTGGAAGCTCGCGTAGCGCGGCGCGTAACGGAGCGTCAGGATCCCGCGACGCAGGTCCACCGGCTCGCCCGGCTCGTAGACGGCGTGGAAGCGGCGGGAGACGTCCTTGACCTGCTCGAGGATGGGCTCCCAGCGGTCCTTGATCCGCGCGAGGTCGTCGGCGCCTTCGCCTCTGGTCGGGGCGTCGGGGTCGGGCTCCGAGAGCGTGACCTCGCCGTGGCCCGGACCTTCGTGCCTGGGTACGTGGTCCGCCGCTCCGTCCGACCCGGCGTCCGCTCGGCTCTCCTTGGTCGCCGGCCCCTGGGGGGCCGTCGATCCGCTTGCGTTCGCCTCGCCGGACCCCGGGTCGGCCTGCGCCGGCTCGGCCGTCGGCTCGGTGCGCGATGGGGTGGGCTCCTGGATCTCCGGAGCCTCGGCCACGGGCGTCGGCGTCGGAGGAGTCACGGCGGGGCGGGTGGTCGCCGTGACCGGGGGTGGGGTGGTAGGGGCTGGGGTGGCCGCTTCGAGTCTCGCGAGGCGGTCGGTGAGGCCGCTCAGATCGGTGGAGAGGCTGGGGGTGGAGAGTTTGGCGAGGGCGAGTTCGATGGGGAGGCGGGCGGGGCCTTGGCGCATCTCGACGAGGGTCTCGGCGAGGAGGTCGACGGCGCGGAGCATGGACTCGCGCGGGAGGGCGTCACGCTGGGCGGTCAGGCGGTCCCGTCGGTCCTGCGTGGCGTCGACGAGGTCGGGACGGTCGGGAGCGACCTGCAGGACGAGGAGGTCGCGGAGGTGCTGGAGGAGGTCGAAGGTGAAGCGGCGGAGGTCGTGGCCGTCGTCGAGGAGCCCCTGGACGAGGGCGAGCAGACCGGCGAGGTCGCGTGCCGCGACGAGGTCGACGGTCTGGAAGGTGCGCTCGACCGGCGTCTGACCGAGGACCTGGGTGACCTTGTCGGCCGTCACCTCGGTCCCGGAGAACGACAGCACCTGCTCGAGGACCGACAGCGTGTCGCGGGCCGAGCCGTCACCGGCGCGGACCACGGCCGCCGCGGCCTCGGCGTCGATCGTGTAGCCCTCGAGCTCGCAGATGTGCTCGACGTGGCGGACGAGGTCCTCCGCGCCGATGCGACGGAGATCGAGCCGCTGGACCCGGCTCATGATGGTGGGGATCACCTTCTGGGGGTCGGTCGTCGCCATGGCGAAGAGCACGTGCGCCGGCGGCTCCTCGATGAGCTTCAGGAGCGCGTTGAAGGCCGCCGTCGAGGCCATGTGGACCTCGTCGAGGATGTAGACCTTGCGACGCGCCTGCGCCGGCGCGAACAGCGCCCGGTCGCGCAGCTCACGCGCGTCGTCCACGCCACCGTGCGACGCCATGTCGAGCTCGATGACGTCCACCGACGAGCCGTTCGTGATCGACACGCACAGGTCGCACTCGTTGCAGGGCGTCGCCGTCGGTCCCTCGACGCAGTTGATCGACTTCGCCAGGATCCGTGCGGTCGAGGTCTTGCCCGTCCCGCGCGGCCCCGTGAACAGGTACGCGTGGTGCAGGCGGTCCTCCGCGATGGCGTTGATCACCGTCTGCGTGACGTGCGTCTGACCGACGATGTCACCGAAGGACTGCGGGCGGTACTTGCGGTACAGCGAGACGTACGCCACGGACTCCCCAGCCTTGCGTGTAGCGGTGCCGGCCGATGGTACTCGCGCCGGGTGACGCGTCCGTCCCTGCCGCCGCTCCGGGGCCATCTCCTAGGCTCCACGGATCATCGAGGGCGCGAGCGTCGCGCGGAGGTCCGGTGCAGCCGCCACTGAGGACACGTCGCTCCTGGGTGGGCCTCGCGGCCGTGGTGCTCCTCGCGGCCGGGGTGGTGCCCGTCCTCGCCACGGGCTCGCGCTACCACAGCAGCGCCGGCTTCCACGCCGGCATCGAGATCGTGGGCGCCCTCGTCGGTGCCGCCACGGCGTTCGCCCTCGTGATCCGCTACCTCGCGGTCGGCGACCGCTTCGAGCTCGTCGCCGGGCTGGCGTTCGCGGTCAACGCGGCGGCCGACCTCGTGCACGGTGCCATCCCCTTCGCCGCCATGAACCTCGGGCTGGGGAGCTCCCCGGAGCTGTCCCGCTTCATCCCCGCCACCTACGTCGCCGGGCGGCTGGCGATGGCCGTCCTCCTCGTGATCGCCGTCATCGCGACCCCACGCGAGGCCGCGCCCGCCCCCGTCCGCCACCGCGAGGCGTTCGTCGCGGCGGTCGGATCGACGGTCGCCACGATGCTGCTCGCCGCCCTGATGGCGGAGTGGCAGTTGCCGCAGTCCGTCCGGCCGGAGTGGATCGTCCCACGCCCCGTGGACGCAGCCAGCGCCCTGACGTTCGCCGCCGCGTTCGGCGTGCTCGCGCGCGAGCACCTCCGCAGCCGTCGCGGCGACGGCATGGCCCGTTGGATCGCGCTCGCGGCCGGCCTCGCCGTCGTGGGCCAGACGACGATGGCGTTCAGCGAGGAGCTGTACGGCCCGCGGTTCGACGTCGCCCACGCGCTCAAGATCGCCGGCTACGTCGTGCCGCTCCTCGCGTTCGTCGGGGCACAGGTCCGCGCGCTCGTCTCCGAGCGCGCCGTCACCGAGCGGTTGCGGGAGGCCGATCGCGTCCGGGCGGATGTCGTGCGCACGGTCACCCACGAGCTCCGCACGCCGCTCGTCGTCATCACCGGCTTCGCCGACGCCCTCGCGGACGAGACGCTCACCGGTCCCGACCGCGCCGACTACCTCGAGCGTCTCCGCCGCAACGCCCACACCCTGCACCGTCTGATCGACGAGGTGCTCGCCTTCGGCGAGGCACCCTCCGCCGAGGCGCGGGTGGAGCGCCTCGACGTGTCGGCGCACGTCCCACGGCTCGTCGACCAGCTCCAACCGATCCTCGACACCCACCGGGTCGAGGTGGTCACGCACGGACCGGCGCACGTGATGATGGACAGCCACGAGCTCGACCGCATCGCCACGAACCTGCTCACCAACGCCGTCCGCTACGCCCCCAGCGGGACCACCGTCACCGTGAAGGTCGAGGACGACGGTGCGGACGTCGTGCTCTCGGTGGCCGACGAGGGCAACGGCGTGCCGCCCGACGAACGCGAGCTCATCTTCGAGCCGTTCTACCGCGGGTCGGGTCCGGCCACGCTCCGCCACCGGGGATCGGGCATCGGGCTCGCCGTCGTGCGCCAGCTCGCCATCCGCGCCGGCGGCTCGGTCGACGTCCGCGACACGGACGCCGGCGGGGCGTGCTTCGTCGTGACGCTGCCCGCTGCGCGGTGACCGGGCCGCTCGTCACCGGCCGCGGTCAGCGGGGGATCGGCCCACCGAAGGTCATGATCCCGAAGGCCACCACGAGCACCGCCACCACGAGCCCGGCCGCCCACCGTGGCACGGCGCCGTCCCGCGCCGCCGCCACCATCGCGAGCGCCCCGCCGATGACGGCCACCAGCAGCGAGAGGTTGGTGACGACCATGCCGGCGGTGTGTGCCACGCCCTCCCAGGTGGCCGCGTCCGGCTCGTCGACCCGCGCCCCGAGGACCTCGAGCACCTGACCGACGACGATCCCCGAGAAGCCGACGACCACGAGCCGCCGGGCGAGCCTGCCGGGACGGACCACTCTCGCCGGCGGCCACGACCGCACGACGAACCAGACGAGGACGGCCACGGGCACGCCGACGAACACGTGGCTCAACGCGTGCCCGACCGGCTCCGACAGGCCTTCGCCCAGCTGGAAGCCGACGGTCATCAGCACGGCGACCGCCGCGACGGTCGCGGCGAGGCTCAGCGCCGGACGGCGGCGGACGGCATCCAGATCGGGCACGGCGCGCTCCGAGGGAACAACCAGCTCCGCCGCGGGACCCTGACCCCGCGCGGGACCTGACTGGGCACCCGTCCGAGAACGGCTTAGGGCTGC
>JAHWKB010000035.1 GCA_019348115.1 Actinomycetota bacterium
TCGTGAGGAACGTGTCCGCGCCGGCGGCCGGTCGCGTGAACGGGTGGAGGAAGGCCGTGGGTCCCATGTCAGGCCTCGAACGCCGCGACGACGCCCGGGTGGACCAGCTCGCCGGCGAGCACGTTCGCCGCGCCGGTCAGCCGCGGGTCGTCGGGGTCGGCCGCGAGGAGCAGGAGCTTCGGTGCGACGGCGGCGGACAGGGCCGCGCTCGCCGTCCGAGGGAACTGGCCCGGCACGTTCGTCACGCAGTAGTGCACGACCCCGTGCGTCACGTACGTCGGCTCGGACAGCGTCGTGGGCCGGGCGGTCTCGATGCAGCCGCCCTGGTCGATCGCGAGGTCGACGACGACCGAGCCGGGGCGCATCCCCCTGATCGCCTCCTCGGTGACGACGGTGGGGGCGCGCCGGCCGGGGACGAGCGCGGCGCCGACGACGAGGTCGGCGCGCGACACGAGCTCGGCGACGCCGTCGGGCTCGGACACGAGCGAGGTGGCGATCGTGCCCTCCATCCGGGCGTCGTAGAGCCGCTGGAGGTTGACGTCGACGCCCGTGACGACGGCGTCGAGCCCGGCGGCCCCGCGTGCGGCCATCGTCCCGGCCACTCCCATGCCGAGGACCGCGACCTGGGCCGCGGGCGCGCCGGCGGCACCGCCCATGAGCGTCCCCGAACCCCCGCCCACGGCGGCGAGGTGGGCCGCGCCGACGATGGCCGCGGCCCGCCCGGCGATCTCGCTCATCGGGGCGAGCAGCGGCAGCCCGCCGCGCTCCTCGAGCGTCTCGAACGCGTAGGCGGCGACGCCCGACTCCTGCAGCGCCTCCGTCAGCTCCGGCTCCGCCGCGAGGTGCAGGTAGGCGAACAGGGTGAGGTCGTCGCGGAAGTAGGCGTACTCCGCCGGCTGCGGCTCCTTCACCTTCACGACGAGCTCCGCCGACCAGGCGTCCTCGGCGGAGGTCACGAGCTCGGCGCCGACCTGCTTGTAGTCGACGTCCTGGTAGCCGGCGCCCTCGCCGGCGCCCGCCTGGACGAGGACGCGGTGGCCCGCGCGGACGGCGCTGCCGACCGCGCTCGGGGTGAGGGCGACGCGACGCTCCCGGTCCTTGGTCTCGGCCGGCAGCCCGATGGTCCTCGCGGTCATGCGTGCATCCTCTTCTCCGCCTCGCCCAGGACCTGGTCGAGGATCGACACGAGCTCGCCCAGCACCTCGCGGTCGGCGATGAGCGGGGGCGAGATCTGGATGACGGGCTCGTCGCGGTCGTCGGCCCGGCAGATCAGGCCGAGCTCGAGGAGCCGCTTGGACAGGAACCCGCGGAGGAGCTCCTCGGACTGCTCGTCCGTGAACGGCACGTGCTTCTCGCGGTCCGCGGACAGCTCCAGGGCCCAGAAGTAGCCCATGCCGCGGACGTCACCGACGATGCCGTGGTCGGCCTCGAGCCGGTGCAGCTGCTCGCCCAGCCACTGCTCGTTCGCGCGCACGTTGTCGAGGACGCCCTCGGTCTCGAACACCTCCAGGTTCGCGAGCGCGACGGCGCACGCGACCGGGTGGCCGCCCCAGGTCGCTCCGTGGAGGAACATCGACGTCTTCTCGACCGCCAGCGCGTCGGCGATGCGGTCGTTGAAGGCGAGGCCACCGAGCGGCGCGTACGCGGAGGTGACGCCCTTGGCGAAGGTGATGATGTCGGGGGTCACACCGAAGCGCTCGGCCCCGGTCCAGTACCCGAGCCGCCCGAAGCCGGTGATGACCTCGTCGAACGCGAGCAGCACACCGTGGCGGTCGCAGATGTCGCGGAGCTGCTCGAGGTACCCCTCCGGCGGGGTGAAGCACCCGCCGGCGTTCTGCACCGGCTCGACGATCACCATGCTGACCGTCCCGGGGCCGGCCTCGAGGATCAGCTCCTCGACCGCACCGGCGGGATCGGGGTGCTGCGGACGGTAGCGGTTGGTGTTCGGGGCGTGGAGGTGGACCGGCCGCAGCGGCTGGTACGGGTCGGACAGGCCGGGGATGCCGGTGACGCCCAGCGCCCCGAGCGTCGTCCCGTGGTAGGCGTAGTTGCGGCTGATGATCTTGACGCGGTCGGGGTCGCCGTTGGTGGCGTGGTACTGCTGCGCGAGCTTGATCGCGGACTCGACGGCCTCGGAGCCGGAGTTGACGAAGAAGAAGTGCTCGAGCCCGTCGGGGAAGCGGTCGGCCAGGGCGCCGGCGAGGTCGATGGCGGGCTGGTGCGCGGTCGACCAGTTGGTCGCGAACGGCAGCTTCGCCATCTGCTCGGCGGCCGCGTCGACCATCTCCTGGCGGCCGTAGCCGACCTGGACGCAGAACAGCGACGACAACCCGTCGAGGTAGCGCCGCCCCTGGCTGTCCCACACGTAGCAGCCCTCGCCGCGCTCGAGGACCGGCACGGTCGGCTCGTCGCCGAGCCAGTCCGACGTGCGCGTGAAGTGCAGCCACAGGTTGCCGTCGGCGAGGCCGCGGGTGGCACCGCCGTGGACGAGGCCGGTCGTGGTGTCGCTCATCTGCTCCTCCTCGGGTGGGCCTCAGGCCTCGATGTTGCTCATGACGTGCTTGATGCGCGTGTAGTCCTCGAAGCCGTACATGGACAGGTCCTTGCCGTGCCCCGAGTGCTTGAAGCCGCCGTGCGGCATCTCGGCGACGATCGGGATGTGGGTGTTGATCCAGACGCAGCCGAAGTCGAGCGCACGGGACATCCGCATCGCCCGGCCGTGGTCGCGGGTCCACACGCTCGCGGCGAGGCCGTAGCGCACGCCGTTGGCCCAGCGCAGCGCCTCGTCCTCGTCGCTGAAGGCCTGGACCGTGATGACCGGTCCGAAGATCTCGTCCTGGGTCATCTCGTCGTCCTGGCGCAGGCCCGCCACGACGGTCGGCTGCCAGAAGAAGCCGGGGCCGTCGACCGGCTTCCCGCCGGCGACGACCTCGTTGTGCTGGGGACGACGCTCGAGGAAGCCCGCGACCCGCGCCCGCTGGTCGGCGTTGTTGAGGGGCCCGAAGTCGGCCTCCTCCTCCACCGGGGCGCCTCCGTCGGCGACGAACGGCGCGCCGGTGGAGGTGTTGCGGGCCTGGTCGGCGAGGGCGTTGACGAGGTCGTCGTGGATGCGCGGCGACGCCAGCACCCGGGTGGCGGCGGTGCAGTCCTGACCGGCGTTGAAGTAGCCGGCGCCGGCGATGCCCTCGGCGGCGGC
This sequence comes from Actinomycetota bacterium, assembly GCA_019348115.1. GTDB lineage: Bacteria > Actinomycetota > Nitriliruptoria > Nitriliruptorales > Nitriliruptoraceae > JAHWJY01. Next base: position 3,197 of record JAHWKB010000035.1, read on the forward strand.
CTCGAGGTCGGCGTCGTCGAACACCACGACCGGGGCCTTGCCGCCGAGCTCGAGGTGGGTGCGCTTGAGGTCGTCCGCCGCGGCGCTGGCGACCTCCATGCCGGCGCGGATCGAGCCGGTGACCGAGACCATCGCGGGGATCGGGTGGCGCACGAGGGCACGGCCGGTGTCGCGGTCCCCGCAGACGACGTTGAAGACCCCCGGGGGGAGGAACTCCTGCATGATCTCGCCCATGAGGACGGTCGAGACGGGGGTGGTGTCCGAGGGCTTGAGGACGACGGCGTTGCCGGCGGCGAGCGCCGGCGCCCACTTCCACACGGCCATCATCGCCGGGTAGTTCCACGGGGTGACCTGGGCGCAGACGCCGACGGGCTCGCGCCGGATCATCGAGGTGTGGCCGGCCAGGTACTCGCCGGCGGCCCGTCCCTCGAGGACGCGGGCGGCGCCGGCGAAGAAGCGGACCTGGTCGAGGAGCGGCGGGAGCTCCTCGTCCATCGTGAGCTGGAACGGCTTGCCGGTGTTCTCGCACTCGGCGCGGATGAGCTCCTCGCCGCGCTCCTCGAGCGCGTCGGCGATGCGCAGCAGCGCCCGCGAGCGCTCGGACGGGGTGGCGTCGCGCCACCCCGGGAAGGCGTCCCGCGCCGCCGTCAGCGCCGCGTCGACGTCCTCCTCGCTGGACCGCGGCGACGAGCCCGCGACCTCGCCCGTGGAGGGGTCGACGAGGTCGAGCGTCTCGCCCTTCGTGGCGTCCCGGAGCTCTCCGCCGATCAGGTTCTTCACCGTCCGCACGCTGGCGCCTCCCAGTCCTGACGTCTGTCCCGTGGTGTGGACGCTAGGCAGGCCATCCGTCCCACACACTGGCCATATGGAGCATCGCACACCTCGCGCGTGGGCCATCCGTCCGACGACGGCCGCCGTCGTGCCGGGCGACCCTGACGCGTCCCTCTCCGGACCGCTCGCCCCCTACCGAGGCCCCGCCGTGGCAGACATCCCCACGCACAGCCGGCTGCTGCTCGACGGCCGCTGGGAGGCACGCGGCGCGCACCTGCCGGTGGTCGCGCCGTGGAGCGGCGAGGTGCTGACGGAGATGGCCCTGGGGACGGCCGGGGACGTCGACCGCGCCGTGGCGCTCGCCCGCGTCGCCGTGGGCCGGCTCGGGACCGCCGGCGAGCGCGCCCGGGTCCTCGACCGCACCGCCGACCTCCTCGTCCGCGACCGCGAGCACCTCGCCCGGATCATCGCGTCGGAGGCCGGCAAGCCCTGGCGCGCGGCGACGCTCGAGGTCGACCGCGCCGTCGAGACGCTGCGCTTCAGCGCCGCCGAGGCGCGCACCCTGGGGGGAGCGAGCATCCCGATGGACGCCCACCCCGCCGGCGACGGGGTCCTCGGGTTCACGCTCCGCGAGCCCATCGGCGTCGTCGCGGCCATCACCCCCTTCAACTTCCCGCTGAACCTCGTCGCCCACAAGCTCGGTCCCGCCCTGGCCGCCGGCTGCCCGGTCGTCCTGAAGCCGGCGGAGAAGACGCCGCTGTCGGCGCTCGCACTCGTCGAGCGCATGCTCGAGGCCGGCGCGCCGGCGCAGGCCGTGCAGGTGGTGACGGGGACGGGCCCGGAGGTGGGCGCGGCCCTGGCCGGTCATCCGGACGTCGACGTCGTCACGTTCACCGGCTCGGCCACCGTCGGCCACGCGCTGAAGGCCGCGGCGGCCCCGCGCGCCGAGGTCCTCCTGGAGCTGGGCTCGCCGGCGCCCCTGGTCGTCGAGGCCGACGCCGACCTCGACGCCGTCGTCCCGCGCATCGCGGCGCACGGCTTCGGCCACGCCGGGCAGTCGTGCGTCTCGGTCCAGCGCGTGCTGGTCCACGACGCGCTCGCCGACGCGCTGGTCGACCGCCTCGCCGAACAGGTGGGCACGCTCGTCGTCGGTGACCCCCTCGAGCCGGGGACCGACGTGTCGTGCCTGATCGACGAGACCGCGGCGGCACGCGTCGCCGACTGGATCGCCGAGGCCGTCGCCGCCGGCGCGACCGTCCGGGTCGGCGGGGAGCGCGACGGCGCCACGCTCTCCCCCACCCTGGTCGTCGACGTGCCGCGCGACGTCCGCCTGTGGACCGAGGAGGTCTTCGGGCCGGTCGTGGCGGTGACGCGGTTCACGACCACCGACGAGGCCATCGCCGAGATCGCCGGCGGACCCGACCTCATCCAGGCGGGCGTCTTCACCGCGTCCCTCGACACCGCCCTCCGGTACGTGCGCGAGCTCCGGGTCGGCACCGTCCTCGTCAACGAGTCCCCCACCTACCGCGCCGACCACATGCCCTACGGCGGTGTCGGCCTCGCCGGCAACACCCGCGAGGGACCGGCCGCGACCGTCCGCGAGCTGACCCGCGAGAAGCTCGTCCTCCTCCGGAGCGGCGCCGACCGGTGACGGCCACCGCGCCCTACGATGCGCCGTCCCGCACCGGTCGGACGGTCCCGATGCCGCTGTTCCTGCCTGAGCTCCTCGACGACGTCGGGCTGGGGCTGGCGCTCGTCGCGGGCCACGCCGGCGTCGGCGCCCGCGGGGCGATCCGGTGGGCCCACATCTCCGACACCCCGGACCCGACGCCCTGGCTCGAGGGCGGCGAGATCCTCCTCACGACGGGCCTGGGGGTGAAGGACGCCCCGGAGCTGCAGCGGCGACTGGTGGGCAACCTCCACGACCGGGGCTGCGTCGCCATCGGGTTCGGGCTCGGCGTGACGCTGGCGGCGGTCCCCGAGGCGATGCTGGAGGCGTGCGACGAGCTCGCGCTGCCGCTGTTCACCGTCCCCCTGGAGGTGCCGTTCATCGCGGTCACCCGCCGGGTCGCCCGCGCCGTCTTCGACGAGCACTTCGCGACGCTCCGCGACGCCGTCGACCTCCACCGCAAGGTCCTCAGCACCGTCATCTCCGGCGGCGGGCTCGGCGCCGTCCTCGAGACCACGTCCACGCACATGCCCGACGTCGGCCTGCTGGTGTTCGACTTCGCCGGCACGCTCCTCGCGACCCACGCCGGCACCACGGGCCTCGCGCCCGGCGACGTCTGGGACGCGGTGTCGCCCGCCCACGTCGGGAGGGACCGCGCCACGACCCGGGTCGGCGCGTGCACGGTCACGAGCGCCGTCGTGCGCGAGGGCGACGAGATCGAGGCGGTCCTCGCCGTCGTGGCCGACCGCGACCTCCACGAGCACGAGCAGCTCCTCGTCGAGCAGGTGCTCGCCGGCCTCGGGCTCGAGCTGGCACGCGGCCAGTCGGTGCGCGAGAACCGCCGCGTCCGCGTCGACGAGCTCCTCGAGGAGGCGATGGCCGGCCGGGCGAGCACCCAGATGATCACCCGGGTCGTCGCGCGGCTCGGCGGCGATCCGGAGGCCGGCTACCGCGCCCTGTGCCTGCGCCGGCCGCGGGGCGTCGGCGAGCGGGCCCTCTGCACCACCGTCGAGGACGTGCTCGCGGGGCAGGGGTCACCGATCATCGTGGGCCGCCACGACCGCGACGTCTACGCCCTCGTGCCCGCCGGCGCGGACGTGCTCGCCGACCACCTCGTCAAGGCCACCCGGGGGCGCGGCTGGGCGGGGGTCACGGTCGGGCGCAGTCGCGAGAAGACGACGCTCGACGCCCTGCCGGCCGCGCTCCGCGAGGCCCGCACGGCCGCGCACATCCCGATCGACGAGACCGGCGCCGTCCGCGACGTCGACGCGATCGGCCTCGAGGGCGTCCTCGCGGGCCTGCGCAGCGGGACCGGGGCCGAGCACTTCGTCGACCACATCCTCGGGCCCGTCCTGGCCTACGACGAGCGCGAGAACGCCCAGCTCGTCGAGTCCCTCCGTGCCTACCTCCGCCACGGGTGCCGACCCGGGCCGGCGGCCGACGAACTGTCGATCCACCGGCACACCCTGTCGTACCGGCTCGACCGGATCCGCGAGCTGACCGGTCGCGACCCGCGCGACGGGGCGCACCTCCTCGAGTGGACGCTGGCGCTCGAGCTCGTCGACGGGCTCGGTGGTCCCGGCGGGAGCCAGGCGTGACGCGGACGCCGAGCTACTGGCTCGAGGACGCGGACGACGGTCGCTCGCCGCGGCCGGCGCTCGACGGCGACCGTCGCGCCGACGTCGTCGTCGTCGGCGCGGGCTTCACGGGGCTCTGGACCGCCTGGGAGCTCCTCCGTCGCGAGCCGTCGCTCGACGTGATCGTCCTCGAGGCCGAGACCGTCGGGTTCGGGGCTTCGGGGCGGAACGGCGGCTGGTGCTCCCCCGGACTCGGCGTCAGCCCCGCCGAGCTCGCGCGCCGGACGTCGCCGGCGACCGCGCGCTGGACCGTCGAGGTCATGCGCGCCACCGTCGACGAGATCGCCGAGCTGACCGCCGGCGCCGGCCTCGACGTCGGGTACCGCAAGGGCGGCATCCTCCGGGTCGCCCGCGGACCGCACGAGGTCCCGTCGATGCACGCGACCATGGACCAGCTCGCGTCGCTCGGGCTCGCGGACGGCTGTGCGGTCCTGTCCGCCGACGAGCTCCGGGAGCGCGTGCACGTCGCCGGCGCCGAGGGCGCGTTCTGGGACCCGCACGGGGCGGTGCTCCACCCCGGTCGCCTCGTCCGCGGGCTCGCCCGCCTGATCGAGGACGCCAGCGGGACCGTGCACGAGGACACCGCGGTGACCCGTGTGGAGCCGGGGGCGCACCCGGCGGCCGTGACCGACCACGGGACCGTCCGCGCCTCGACCGTGGTGCTGGCCACCGAGGCGTGGCTGTCCCAGCTCCCCGGCTGGACCCGTGAGGTCCTCCCCGTCTACAGCCTGATCGTCCTCACCGAGCCGGTCCCCGACCTCCTCGCCGAGCGCATCGGCTGGAAGGCCGACGAGTGCCTGTCGTCGCACCGGACCACGGTGGACTACCTGTCGCGCACGCCCGACGGCCGCATCCTGTTCGGCGGACGCGGCGCGCCGTACCACTTCGGATCCTCGATCGATCCGGCCTACGACACCCACGACGAGACCCACGCCATGCTCCGACGGATGCTCGTCGACTGGTTCCCCGACCTCGCCGGCGTCCGGTTCACCCACGCGTGGGGCGGGGCGCTCGGGATGCCGCGCGACTTCCTGCCCTCGATGTGGCACGACCCGGCGTCCGGCCTCGCCGCGGCGTACGGCTACACCGGGCAGGGCGTCGCGACCGCACGGCTCGCCGGGCGTGTGCTCGCCGACCTCGTCCTCGACGGCAGCACCCCGCTCGCCGACCTCCCCATGGTCGGACACCGCCCGCGACGCTGGGAGCCGGAGCCGCTGCGCTGGCTCGGAGCCCGGTTCGTGCAGCGCGGGCTCCAGGCCGTCGACGACCGCGCCGAGCGCACCGGCGAGCCGCCCACGGGGCGCACCCTCGCCGAGCGCCTCATCGAGCACTGACCTGCTCGTCACCGTGGCGCTCCCACCGCCACCGACGGGAAGCCGCGACAGGGACGAGACGGAACGAGGTCGTCATGTTCATGGACAAGGTCACGATCGCCCGCGATGCCGCCGAGGACGTGTGGCGGGAGAGCCGGTTGCTGGACGACCCTCCCGCAGGGCTCCTGGCGCTGCTCGCGTGGGAGGAGGACGGGCAGGTCACGGCGGTCTCGCTCTGGGAGTCGGCTGCCGACCGGGGCCAGGCGGCAGCGGACCGGATGCTGCCGCTCTTCGAGCGTGGCGTGCTCGGTGAGCGACACGGTTCCCCGCACCCGGTCGAGGCCGTCCGGGTCCACCTCCGGCCCTGAGGCCCGCTCCGGACGCAACCGACGGACCCCACGTAGGGTCCACCGACCACCGACGGGGAGGAACGAATGGCGTCGTTGACCGAGGATCCGGACGACCGCGACCCCGCGCCGTTCGCGCCGGGCAGCGGCGAGTCGTTCGGGGCGCGGGGATCCTTCTGCGGGATCCCCCACCGTCGCCACGACGAGGCCGAGCCGGGCGAGGTCGTGATCCTCGGGGCCCCGTTCGACTGGGGCGCGTCGCACCGACCGGGCGCGCGCTTCGGCCCGAAGGCGATCCGCGAGGCCGACTACCTCGAGCCGGACGGCCGCCGGCCCCACCTCACCGCCGGCGTCGACCCGCTGACGGAGCTGCCGGTCGTCGACGCCGGCGACATCCCGATCGTCGGCGGCTACATCGAGCCGTCGCTCGAGAACATCGAGTCGTGGGTCCACACGGTCGCGTCGCGGGGCGCGATCCCGCTCGTCCTCGGTGGCGACCACACGATCGCGTTCCCCGACGCGACCGGCGTCGCGCGCCACCACGGCTTCGGCTCGATCGCGCTCGTCCACTTCGACGCCCACGCCGACACGGGCGAGGACCAGTGGGGCCAGCTCCACGGCCACGGCACGCCGATGCGCCGGCTGATCGAGTCGGGCGCGGTCCCGGGCTTCCGCTTCGTGCAGATCGGCCTGCGCGGCTACTGGCCGCCACCCGAGACCGTGGCCTGGATGCGCGAGCAGCGGATGCGCTCGTACGTCATGGAGGAGATCGTCGAGCGCGGGCTCACCACCGTGGTGGACGAGGCGGTCGCGCACGCCTCCGGCCCCGGCCCGGACGGTGAGCCACCGGCCGTCGGCGTGTTCCTCTCCGTCGACATCGACGTCGTCGATCCCGGCATGGCCCCGGGCACCGGCACACCCGAACCCGGTGGTCTGACGTCGCGGCAGCTCCTCGACACCGTGCGCCGGCTCGGCCGCGAGCTCGAGATCGTCGGTGCCGACCTCGTCGAGGTCGCGCCGCACTACGACCAGCCGATGGACATCACCGCCGCCCTCGCCAACCGCGTCGTCCTCGAGCTCACCACCGGCATCACCGAGCGCCGCCGCGCCCGGTCCTAGGGCTCAGTCGTCCTTGCGGAGGATCCCGACGACGAGCCACAGGCCCATGAGGCTCGCGACGAGGAAGAACACCATCGCGATCGCGGGGTAGCCGAACAGCTGCACCGACGTCTCGATGCGCATCAGCATGGCCGCGCCGACGATCAGCGCGGCGAGGACGAGCCCGGTCGTGATGCGGTTGGCGGCCTGCTTGATCGAGCCCGTGAGCGCCGCCTCGTCGATGGCGTCCACGTCGAGGCGGAACTGGCCGTCCGCGAGCCAGCCGAGGATCGAGTTGAGCCGCGCCGGCATCTGTTCGACCAGCGCCTTCGTGTCGAGGATCGTGCGCAGCATCGCGCTCGGCGACAGCTCGTCGCGCAGGGCGCCGGAGGTGACCTGGCTCGCGTGCCGGCGGATCGCGTCGTCGAGGTCGAACTCCGGCGCGAGCTCGCGCGACACCTGGTCGAGGGACAGGAGCGTCCGGGCGAGGAGCGTCAGCTCCGCCGGTGGCCGCACGCCGTCCTGGCCGCTGATGCGGACCATCTCGACGAGGATGCGACCGACCTGGACCGACTCGGGCGGGAGGTCCTGGTAGCTGCCGATGAGGCCGGCGACGTCGCGGCGGAAGACCCGCTGGTCGAAGCGCTCGGTCAGCTCGCCCATCGCCATCGCGACCGTCGCGACCTGCTCGGCGTCGCCGTCGGCGACGGCGAGGAGGAGGCGGAGGATCTGGTCGCGCGCCTCGGGCCCGAGCCGGATGACCATGCCGACGTCGATGAGCGCGAGCCGACCGTCGTCGGTCAGGAGGACGTTGCCCGGATGGGGGTCGGCGTGGACGAAGCCATCGACGATGATCTGCTGGAGGTAGGCCCGGACGAGGTCGTCGACGAGCGCCGGCCCGTCGACGTCGAGGTGGCGCAGCGGGGAGAGCCCGCTCACCTTCTGGCCGTCGACGCGATCCATCGTCAGCACGCGCGAGGTCGTGAAGTCGTCGATGTAGCCGGGCACGACGAGCCGGTCGAAGCCCTCGAGGTTCCCGCGCAGCACGTCGAGGCTCATCGCCTCGCGGCGGTAGTCGAGCTCGCGCGACAGCGACCGGCGGAACTCCTCGACGATGTCGGCGAAGCGGTACTTGTCCCCCGCGTCGGTCCGACGGTCGGCGACGCCGGCGAGGTCCTCCATGATCTCGAGGTCGCGACGGATCTGGTCGCGGATGTCCGGGCGCTGGACCTTGACCGCGACCTGCCGCCCGTCGCGCAGCACCGCCCGGTGGACCTGGGCGAGCGACGCCGACGCGAGCGGCACCTCGTCGAAGCTCGCGAACGCGTTGGAGATGCGGACGCCGAGCTCGGACTCGACGACCTCCCGGACCTGCTCGTACGGGAACGGGGCGACGTCGTCCTGGAGCCGCGACAGCGCCTCGATGTGCTCGGGCGGGAGCAGGTCGGCGCGGGTCGCGAGGATCTGGCCGAGCTTCACGAAGGTGGGCCCGAGCGCCTCGAGGTCGCGCGCCAGGTCGGCGGCGGCCTCCTCCGCCTCGGGATCGTCGTGCTCGACCGGCTCGCCGATGGCGTCCGACAGCCCCGCCGTGTCGACGAGGTCCCTGCCCCCGTGCCGGAGGAGGACCCGCGCGACCTCGACGTAGCGGCCGACGTGATCGGGACGGAGATCCACCCGCTAGGCCTCGAGCACGATGGGGAGGATGACCGGACGGCGACCGACCTCCTGCTTCCAGTAGCGGCCGAGCGCCTGGGTGACGTGGCGCTGGATCGCCGGCGCGTCGGTGAACTTCGACGCCTTGAGCGAGTCGAGCTCCTCGACGACGGCCTTGGTCGCGGCCTCGAGGATGTCGTCCTCCTCCTCGTGGAACACGACGCCCTTCTGCGTGATCTGCGGTCCTTCGACGACCTCGCCGCGACGGGGGTCGATGGTGACGACGCAGACGCAGATGCCGTCGTTCGCGAGCCGGCTGCGGTCGCGCAGCACCGCCGGCCCGACGTCGGTGAGGAGGCCGTCGATGAAGACCTGCCCGGCCTGGACCTGCTCGCCCTTCCAGGCGCGTCCGTCCTCGAGGTGGACGACGTCGCCGTCCTCGCACAGGAGCACGTGGTCGTCGATGATGCCGGTGTCGATCGCGATGTCGCGGTGGGCGATCATGTGGCGGTACTCGCCGTGGACCGGCACGAAGAACTCGGGCTCCACGATGTTGTGGTAGAGGACGAGGTCCTCGCGGTTGGCGTGGCCCGAGACGTGGACGGGCGCGACGCCCTTGTGCACCACGCGGCAGCCGCGCTTCGCGAGCCCGTTGATGGAGCGGAACACGGCGTGCTCGTTGCCGGGGATGAGGCTCGACGCGAGGATGATCGTGTCACCTTCCCCGACGGAGACGTGCTTGTGGTCGCCGGCGGCCATGAGCGACAGCGCCGAGAACGGCTCGCCCTGCGACCCGGTCGAGATGATGATGAGCTCGCTGGGTCGGTGCCGCTTGACGTCGTGCAGCTCGACGACCTCCTCCTCGTCGTACTCGAGGTAGCCGAGCTCGCGGGCGATGCCCATGTTGCGCACCATGGAGCGGCCGACGAAGACCGGCCGACGGCCGACCTCCTTCGCCGCCTCGAGGACCTGCTGGATGCGGTGGACGTGCGACGCGAACGACGCCACGACGACGAGCCCGGTCGCCTTGCGGAGCTCGGCCTCGATGCCGCGGCCGACCGTGCGCTCGGTCGGGACGTGGCCGGGGACGTCGGCGTTGGTCGAGTCCGCGAGGAGCAGGTCGACACCCTCGTCGCCGAGCCGGGCGAGGTGGGCGATGTCGGTCGGCAGGTCGTCGACCGGGGTCTGGTCCATCTTGAAGTCGCCGGAGTGCAGGATCAGCCCGTGCGGGGTCCGGAACGCGTAGGCGCAGCCGTCCGGGATCGAGTGGCTGACCTGTACCACCTCGACCTTGAACGGTCCGTGGTCGATGGTGTCGCCGGGGACGACCTCGACCATGTCCGGCGCGTCGAGGTCCTCCCACTCCTCGAGCATGGCCTCGACGAACGCGAGCGTGAGCTTGGTGCCGTAGATCGTGAGGCCCGGGATGTCCTGCAGCAGGTACGGCACGGCCCCGATGTGGTCGAGGTGGCCGTGGGTGAGGAAGACGGCGTCGACGTCGTCGGCGCGGTCCTTCAGCACGGTCCAGTCCGGCAGGATCAGGTCGACGCCGAGGTGCTCGGGGTTGGGGAAGAACACCCCGCAGTCGACGACCGCGAGACGGCCGTCGACCTCGATCGAGCACATGTTGCGCCCGATCTCGCCGAGCCCGCCGAGGAAGGTGACGTTGACGGGAGGCATCAGCGGACCCCTTCCGCGCCGCCGAACGGCTCGAGCGCGGCGAGGAGCGCGTCGACGATGTCGTCGCTGGCTGGGGCGAGAGGGGGTCGCACGGGGCCTCCGGGGAGTCCGATTCGGTCGAGGGCGCCCTTCAGGGGCGCCGGAGAGGGAGCGGCGAAGAGCCAGCGCCACACGGGCAGCGAGCGCAGGTGGATCTCGCGGGCCTTCGCGGGGTCGGTCGCGAACAGCCGCGCCATCTCGGCGAGCGCGTCCCCGATGAGGTGGCTCGACACGGAGACGAAGCCGGCGGCGCCGAGGGACAGCAGCGGGAGGTTGACCTCGTCGGCGCCGGAGTACACCTCGAACCCGCCGGGCGCACCCTCGGTCCGGGCGAGGAGCTGACCGGCCTTCGCGAGGTCCCCGGTCGCGTCCTTGACGCCGACGATGTTGTCGACCTCGGACAGCTCGACCAGCGTGTCGAGGGGGATCTCGCGCGAGGTCCGCGCCGGGATGTCGTAGAGCAGTACCGGCAGCGAGGTGGCCCCGGCGGCGGTGGTGAAGTGGTGCTGCAGCCCGACCGCGTCCGGCTTGTTGTAGTACGGGGTCACGACGAGGACCGCGTCCGCGCCGTCGGCGGTCGCGCGCTCGGTCGCCTTCACGGTCTTGGCGGTCGAGTTGGAGCCGGTACCCACCATCACCTGCGCACGGTCGCCGACGGCGTCCTTCACGGCGGCGAGGAGGTCCCAGACCTCGGCGTCCTCGAGCGTCGGCGACTCGCCGGTCGTGCCGTTGATCAGCACCGTGTCGGTGCCGTGGGCGACGAGGTGGGTCGCCAGACGGGCGGCACCGTCGGGGTCGAGGGCACCGTCGGCGGAGAACGGCGTCGCCATGGCCGTCACGACGCGGCCGAACACTGGCATCTTCTCGGGTCCTCTTCGTTGGCTGCCTATCCTAGTCAGGGTCCCTCCGGGGCCGACCGGGCGACCACGTCCGACCGACAGGAGCGGCTGCGTGATCTGGCACATCGTTCGATTCGACTTCGCCGGCATCGCCGACGACGTCCGCGCGGACCTCGAGGCGCAGCTCCGCGACCTGGACGACCTGGACTGCGTCGGCTTCCTCCGCCTCGGTCGCGACCTCGAGCAGTCCACCGTGACCGGTCTCCTGACGGGCTTCGCCGACGCCGGCGAGCTCGACGTCTACCGCGCCCACCCCGACCACCTCCCGGTGGTCGAGGCGATCCGGGAGGCCGGCGTGGCCGTCACGCGCATCGACGTCGAGACGGACGACGACCTCGCGGTGCTGGCGTGACGGTGCTGCTCGCCCACGCCGGCGAGGGCGCCACCTGGCAGGCGCTCCTGACGGTCATCGCGGTCGGGATGCTGGTGCTGTTCGTCCTGGCCCTCGTCGGCAGGCTCCGGCTCGACGCGCCCGGGGACCTCACGCTCCCGGTCGCCGCGGTGGCGGTCATCGCCTCCCTGGCGCCGATCGCCGGCGACCCCGTCTCCGACGCGGCGCCGTGGGCGGTCCCGGCTGGTGCGGTCCTGCTGGTCTCCCTGGTCGTGGCGGCGACCACGTCGCGCCAGCTGACCGTGCGGTCGCCCCTCACCATCGCGACGGTCGTGCTGGCCGTGGTGGCGAGCCTCGCGCTGGCGCCCCTGCTCGTCGACGCGTGGTACCCGGATGACCCCGCGCTGGCCCGTTCCGCGCCCGCCTGAGACGCGGCCGTCAGGCGACCGGCAGGTTCACGAGGAAGGCCGGCTCGTCGCCGTCCCGGTAGGTCGCGTCGCCCCCGTTGGCGCGGGCGAGACCGCGGACGATGGAGAGCCCGAGCCCCGTCCCCTGGCTGCGCGTGCCCCGCGCGAAGCGCTCGAAGAGCCGGGGGCGGACCTCCTCGGGGACCCCGGGGCCGGCGTCGGCGACCACCAGGTCGACGCACGGATGGGCGATCTCGGCGCTGATGGTCACGGGGGGCGTGCCGTGTCGGACCGCGTTGCCGAGGAGGTTCCACACGATCTGGGCCACGTGGTCGGGGTCGCTCTGGACGCGGATGGCGTCGTCGATCGACACCTCGACGTCGAAGTCGCCGTCGGTGACGACCTCGTGCACGAGCGTCGCGAGTCCGACCGGGCGGGCACGGACCTCGAGGGACCCTGCTTCCAGGCGTTGGGCGGTGAGGAACATGTCGACGAGCCGACGCAGCCGTGCCAGCTGCCGGTCGAGGAGGCCGAGGAGCTCGCCCTCGCCCGCCTCGGCACCGAGTCCGTCGGCGAGCAGTCCGGTCGCGGCGTGCGCGGCCGCGAGCGGGCCCCGGAGCTCGTGGCCGACGATCGCGATGATCGCCTCGCGGTCCGCGGCGACGCGGAGCAGCTCGTCGAACGCCTGCTCCCGCTCGAAGACGCGGCCGAGCTGCGCCCCGACCGACCGCATGACCTCGAGGAGGTGCGGCTCGGGCTCGCCGACGTGCTCGCGGAACAGCTCGATGACCGCCACCGTGCGGTCACGGGCGAGGACCGGGAAGGCGAAGGCCGCCCGGACCCCCGACGCCACCGCCGCATCGCGTCGCGGGAAGTTGTCGTCTCCCGCCACGTCCCGGACCCAGGCCGGCTCCCCGCTCGCGGCGACGCGCCCCGGAAGGCCCTCACCCCAGGCGAAGGTCGCGGCCGCGGTGGCGGAGCCCAGCGGCTCCACCCGGTGCGGGTGCCACCACCCCGTCGGTCGCAGGAAGGGCTCGCCGTCGTCCTCGACGAGGTAGCCATGTGCCAGCCGGCTGCTGGTCAGCTCCTGCAGCGCCTGCAGGCTCGCACGCATGGCCGCCTCGACGGACTGGGCCTCGTTGGCCGCGAGGGCGACGCGTTCGAGGAGCCGGACGTAGCGCTGCTGGGCGAGCTCGGCGGTGACGTCCCGGAGGAAGGAGTGGAAGTGCCAGCCGGACTCCTCGACGGGCAGGATGGTGAACTCGACGTCGAGCCGGCGACCGCTGCGGTGCAGGGCCGGCAGCTGCAGCCGTTGGAACGCCACCTCGCCACGACCGGTGGCGACGAAGCGCTGGAGACCGAGGAGGTGGGCGTCGCGGAACTCCGGCGGGATGATGAGCTCGGACAGCTGCTCGCCGAGGGCCTCGTCCCGCTCCCATCCGAACAGCTCGACGGCGCGGAGGTTCCAGTGGGTGACGACCCCCGAGGCGTCGATGCTGACGTACGCGTCGCTGGCGGAGTCGACCAGCAGCTGCCAGGCATCGCCGCGCGGACCCCGGGCGGGGTCGATGGCGACGCGCGGCTGATCCACGTTCCCTCCAGGTTCCGCGACTGGGTCCGGGCGCACGGATCGTCCGGACGCGAAGGCCACGTGGCGGACGCCCGAACCGTAGGGCATGGGCGCGCCCGGATGGACGGTGGCCGGCCGGCCCGCCGGCCCCGGCCGTCCGGGCCTTCCGCTCAGCCCTCCGTGGCGGCGGTCCGGCGCCGTTCCGCGGCGCGTTCGGACTCCAGCCGCTCCAGCTCGGCCGCCCCGTGGTCGACGTGCGACATCGCGTCGGCCACGAGCGTGTGCCCGGCGGTGTCCCGGATGTGGTCGTGCATCCGCTGGACGACCGCGCGGTACTGCGGGTGGCCCTGCGGCGTCGACCGGAGCTCCAGCATCTGCATCGCGGCACGCGCGTTCAGCTGCATGACGTACCGGACCCGGTAGGCGAAGCAGACGGCGTACTGCGCCTGCTGCGGGTGGTCGGGCAGCAGGCGCTCGTAGAGCTCCGCCGACCGCGCCAGCGCCGTGTGCCAACGGTCCGCCACCCCGGCCTCCTCGAGCTCCGGTGGCGTCTCGTAGCCGTGCCGGGTCGTGAGGTCCTGCCACTCGATCGTCAGCATGCGGTGCCGCTGGAGGTCGCGGAAGCCGCCGTAGTCACCGAGGACGTCGAAGCGGTACCAGACGCGCTCGAAGGCACGGCCGGGCTTGTGCCGGCGGTTGGCGCGCTCGCCGACGTAGTCGCGGATGACGCGGGCGCGCTCGTCGTCGGTGAACCGCCGCACCTCGGCACGGAGCTGCCCCTCCGGGCGGTCGGCGACGCTGTAGAGGATGGCCGTGCAGAGCTCGATCTCGGCGGCGAGCGGGTCGCGTGGCCACCAGTCCGACAGGTTCACGAGCCCTGCGGGCACCGGCTGCACCTCGGGCAGCAGCGCGGCGGCGTTGGCGCGGGTCGCCGCCGCGGTGGAGGCGAGGTACGCCGACCAGGCGATGCCGCGGTCCTCGCGGTCCACGCGCGTGAGGAAGGCCGGGATGAGCGTGCGGAGCTCGGTGAGGAGCCGGTCGCCGACGTGGCGTGCCTCGGCGAGCCCGGACGCCCGGAGGCGCAGCAGCAGGTTCTCGTAGGACTGGCCCGACGCGAACATGCCCACGTTCGAGGTGGTCGCCGCCGGGAGCAGCCCGCGGAGGAGGTCGAGCGCCTTCGCCTTGGTGGCGTTGCGGTAGACGAACTCGGACGTGTCCTCGTCGCGTGGCCAGCGGTCCCGGACCCAGGCGAGCATCTCCGGGACGAGCGCGGCGTAGGTGTCGAAGATCGCGTCCATCGTCGCCACGTACGCGTCGGCGTGCGGGCCGGCCATCACGTCGGGGTCGCGGTAGTAGCGGTAGCGACCGTCGGGCTTGT
>JAHWKB010000155.1 GCA_019348115.1 Actinomycetota bacterium
GTCTCGGTCGTGGAGAGGCCGAGCGTCTCGCTCACCCACTCCACGTGCGGACCTCCTCGCGCCGTCGGCTGGACGCGGGGCGATGCTAGGTGACCGGCGGCGGCCGGCACCCGACCGCCTACCGTCCCACCTCGACGAGGAGGCGCGCATGCGGGGTCTGGTGCTGGCGGGGATCGAGGACGTCCGGTACCGGACGGGCCTGCCCGACGCCGTCGTGGTCCAGCCGACGGACGCGGTCGTCCGCGTGACGGCGGCCGGACTGTGCGGGAGCGACCTGCACCCCTACCTCGGGCGCGAGCCGGTGCGGTGGGGGGTCGTCCCCGGCCACGAGGTCGTCGGGGAGGTCGTGGCGGTCGGGACCGAGGTGACGACCGTGGAGGTCGGCGACCGCGTGCTGTCGCCCTTCACGACCTCGTGCGGGCACTGCGGACCGTGCCGCCGCGGGCTGTCGGCGCGCTGCGTCTCCGGTCGTCTCCTCGGGTGGGGCGCCCCCGATGCCCCGCTGGAGGACGCGCTCCACGGCGGGCAGGCCGAGCTCGTCCGCGTCCCCCTCGCCGACGGCACGCTCGTCGTGGTCCCCGACGGCGTCGACGACGCGACCGCGGTCCTCCTCTGCGACAACCTGCCGACCGGCTGGTACGCGGTCGAGCGCGCCGGCGTCGCTGCCGGCACCACCGTGGCGGTCGTCGGCCTCGGCGCGGTCGGGCTCTGCGCGGTCAGCGCGGCGTTCGCGCTCGGCGCCGCGACCGTGCACGCGTTCGACCCCGTCGCCGCGCGACGGGAGCGCGCGGCGGCGCTGGGTGCCACCGCGGCCGACCCCTCGGAGGCCGCCGCCACGGACGGCCTGCGGGTGGATGCGGTCGTCGAGGCCGCGGGTCCCGCGCCGGCCCAGCGCTTCGCCGCCGGTCTGGCGGCCCCTGGCGGGACGCTGTCCGTCATCGCGGTGCAGACCGACGAGGCGTTCGCGGTGCCGCCGGTGCTGGCCTACGACCGCAACCTCACGATCCGCACCGGCCGCGCGCCGGTCCGCTCGCTCCTCGACCGGCTGCTGCCGCGCGTGCTCGCCGGCGAGCTCGTCGCCCCCACGCGCGTGGTCGTGACCGACCCGGCGGTGCCGCTCGAGGACGGGCCCGCGACCTACGCGCGGTTCGCCGCGCGCGAGGGCGGTCTCGTCAAGGCGATCCTGCGTCCCTGACGTGCTGGCGGAACGCCGGTCGCTCCGACGCGGGGACGGCCCGTGCCGCGGGCGGACGTACCCGCCGTGATGTGCTCGTCACGGGCGGCGATCGGCCTGCCGCGACGATGCAGCGCGCTCCCAGGTTCCCGGTGTGCGGTGCGTCCCACGTGCTCGCCATCGGGACACGCATGTGCTCGGTTAGGCGTTGGTCACCGCCGAACGGCCACCTCCCTCCGCGCCGTCGCCCCCGTCTCCCGACCCCCCGGAGCCCCGATCCGTGACTGCCGTACGCCGCCGCACGCCCTCGTCCGCCGTCCTCTGCGCGCTGGTCCTCGCGGTCCTCGCCACGCTGTTCCCGACGGCCGCCGACGCCGCAACCGCCCGATCGACGCTCGAGCGCCGCGCCGAGGACGTGATCGTCGGCCTGCACGACGTGGCCCGCGGCGACCCGGGCCGGTTCGGCCACGGCGGTGAGGCCCGGCAGGCGCCCCTCACCGGCTGGACCGACCTCCGCGACACCGCCCGGGAGTGGTCGGACGGCATGGGCCAGCGACGCCAGCTGTCGCACAACGACGAGATGGGCTCGCAGGTCTGCTGCGCGACGGCGGCGGGCGAGAACATCGGGGTCCGATCGCTCCACACGGCCGACGTGGCCAGCGTCACGGCGGCCGCCCGCGCGCTGTTCCAGGCGTGGATGGATTCGCGGGGCCATCGCGCCAACGTCATGGACGGACGCTACGACGACATCGGCGTCGGCGCGCGCCTCGCCCCGGACGGCGGCTCCTACATGCTGTACGTCACCGTCAACTTCCGCGACCGCGACCCGTCGGCACAGCCGCCGGGCGTCGTCTACCACCGGCCGGCCCGTGCGATCGGCGACACGTGCGACGGCGCGGACGCCGCCCGCTACCGCGACGTGCCGGACGGCAACGTCCACCGCGCCACCATCGACTGCGTCACCGCCCACGGCATCAGCGAGGGCGACGGGCAGGGCGGGTTCGGTCCCGCCGACCGGCTCAACCGCGCCCAGCTGGCGACCTTCCTCACCCGCACCCTGGCGGCTGGCGGCGTCGCGCTCCCGTCGAAGGTCGGCGACCACTTCGACGACGACGACGGCGACCGCCACGAGCACAGCCTCAACGTCCTGGCCGAGCTCGGCGTCATCGACCGCTCCGACCGGCGGGTCGGCCCCGGCGTCGAGGTCACCCGCGAGGGGATGGCGCTGTGGACCGCCCGCGCGCTGACGCACGGCGGCGGCATCGACCCGGCCCGCAGCACCGGCGACCACTTCAGCGACGACGACCGCTCGGGCGCGCAGGACGCCATCGACCGCCTCGCCGACGCCGGCGTGGTGACCGGCGCCGGCGACGGCACCTTCGGGCCCACGGAGCTCCTGCGCCGGGACCAGATGGCGACCTTCCTCGCGCGGGGCCTGGATCTCCTCCTCGACACCTGATCGCACGGCGTCGGGACCGGCGCCCCGGCGCCCGGTGTCCGGAGGGTCCTTCACACCGAGGGAGCCACCAGCGACGCTGCGTGACACCCGAGGGAGGTCACCCGTGTCGTCCGAGCACCACCACGTCCCCGCCTGGCGGAGCGAGCGCCCCACCATCCGTTGGGGCGCGTACGCCTGGGCCTTCGTCGGGCTCGTCCTCGCCTTCCTCCTCGTCTGGCGCGGCCTCGGCTACCTCCGGGTCGTCCTGGTGCCGCTCGTCCTCGCGCTGTTCCTCGCGGCGGTCCTGACCCCCGGCGCACGCTTCCTCGAGTCGCGACGCGTCCCCTCGTCGATCGCCGCAGCGATCATGCTGCTCGGCTTCCTCGCCCTGGTGGGCGGCATCGGCACGGTCATCGTGCTGAACATCGAGTCGCAGTTCGACGAGCTCGCCGCCGCCGTCGAGGACACCTACCGCGACATCCGGCCCGACCTCGAGCGCATCCCGCTCCTCCCCGATCCCGACGAGCTCTTCGGCAGCGCGGAGGAGGCCGGCGCGGCCGTTGCCGGTGCGGCTGGCGAGGCAGGCGCGGAGGAGGCCGCCGCCGAGGCCACCGAGACGCAGAACGCCCGCGCGGCCGCCGTCGCGGGCCTCGGATCGGCGACCCGCTTCGTCACCGAGTTCGCGCTGTTCCTCGTGATCTCGTTCTTCTACGTCAAGGACCGGCGGCGCATCACGCGCTGGCTGTGCCGGTCCTTCCCGCGCGCGCGCCGGGGGGACGCGTACGAGATCGTCGAGCGCACGTGGGAGACGGTCGCGGGCTACATCCGTGCGCAGGCCATCATCGCCGCCGTGGACGCGGTCGCGATCGGGGTCGGTCTCGTCCTGCTCGACGTGCCACTCGCCGTCTCGCTCGCCGTGCTGGTGTTCGTCGGCGCGTTCGTGCCGGTCGTCGGGGCGTTCCTGTCCGGTGGCGTGGCGGTCCTGCTCGCCCTCGCCGCGAACGGCCTGACGTCCGCGCTGCTCGTGCTTGCGCTGGTCATCGCGGTGCAGCAGCTGGAGGGCCACGTGCTCGCCCCGGTGATCCTCGGCCGCGAGCTCGAGCTCCACCCCATCGCCGTCGTCGTGGCCCTCACCGCCGGCGCCGTCCTCCTCGGCGTCTTCGGGGCGGTCATCGCCGTCCCGCTGACGGCGAGCGCCTACCGGGCCGCCGCCTACCTCCGCAGCGAGGACCGCTTCGGCGAGGACGCCCCGCCCGCCCCGGACCCCGCCCCCACCAGTCCCCTGCCCACGAGCTCCTGACCCACCCGCCGGGGCGCGGTCGCTCCGTCGTCCGGCCGGCCGCGGCCGGTACCCTTGCCGCAGCCAGCTCCGTGCGGCCGCAGTCCCGGGCCGCTCGCCATCATCCGGACCCCCGTGATGGCTCGCAGCTCGAGTGCTGGCCGCCAGGATCACCGCTGCACCCGACGACCTCCGCGGTCTCTGCGTGTGCGGAGGTCACGCCCGCCGATGCTCCGGACCCCGGTGTCGTGCGAACCTGCACGTACCGGAGCTCCCGTGATCGACGAACCTGCCCTGCGCCGTGCGTTCTCGGACTTCGCCGAGGCCCTGCTCGAGCGCTACGACATCGGGCACATGCTCTACCGCCTCACCGACCAGGCGGTCGAGGTCCTCGGCGTCGAAGGCGCCGGCGTCTCGCTCCGCGGCGGGCCCGACGAGCTGCAGTTCGTGACGGCCACCGACGACCGCTCCTCCCGTGCGGAGCGGGCGCAGATCGACGCCGCCGACGGCCCGTGCTACGAGGCCTTCCGGTCGGGGAGGATCGTCACGGTCACCGACCTCGAGCAGGACGCCCGCTGGCCAGGCTTCCGCGAGACCGCCCTGGAGCAGGGCTTCCACGGCGCCGCCGGCATCCCCATGCCGGTGTCCTCCGAGCCGATCGGGGCGCTCAACCTCTACGCCTCGAGCGCGCGCGAGTGGCAGCAGGAGGAGCTCGACGTCGCGCAGCTCCTGGCGAACGTCGCGTCGGGCTACGTCCTCAACTGGCGGAGCCTCCACGAGAAGGAGACGCTCGCGTCACAGCTGCAGGAGGCGCTCGACAGCCGCGTCATCATCGAGCAGGCCAAGGGGATCCTCGCCGAGCGTCACGGGCTCGACGCGGGAGGCGCGTTCCAGCGGCTACGCCGCCACTCGCGCGATACCTCGACCGAGCTGCACGAGGTCGCGCGTCAGGTCGTGGCCGGCCGGCTCGAGCTGTAGCGCCGGACGGCGGGGCAGGTCCGCTGGGGCAGTGGACGCGACCCGGGCGTCAGAGACGTCCGCGAAGGTCGCAGTACGGCCGGTCGAGGGCCTCGAACCCCGACGCGCGGAGCCCGAGCGTGCGCTGCAGGGCCGCCTCCGCCGACAGCCACCGACCCGAGGAGGACGACGAAGCCGGCACGGTCGCGTCGTAGCGGTAGATGTCGAGCCCGCGGGTCTGGTCGTTGGAGAAGAGGTAGGCGGAGCCGTCGGCCTCGAACGCGAACACCTTCGCGGCCCACGCGTCGGAGTCGACGGGATCGCGGTAGAAGCCGACCTCGCGCATCCCCGGCGTCAGCGTCTCACCGCCGAGGCCGGCGCTCACGGGCGGGGTGTCGGCGAGACCGCTGAGGTCGATCACGCGCACGCCGGCGCCGAACCACGCGATGGTGAGGAGTTGCTGCTCCTCGTAGATGCGGAACACGTGGGCGGTGCAGGTGATGGCGCCACCGATCCCGGTGCGCGCACCCTCGGCGACCGTCACCTCCGGGGCGAAGAACGCCCCGACCTTCTGCGGCGAGGCCTCGTCGGTGATGTCGTAGACGTGCAGTCCGCCGCCAGGGCAGACCTCGTTGCCGGCGGCGCCGGCGAGCTCGTCGTTGACGATGAGGAACGTGCGATCGCCGATGTCGACGGGGTCGGCCTGGTGGTGGAGGGTCACGGCCGGGTCCACGATGTCGGCCACGACGCTCGGCGCCGACGGGTTCGAGGTGTCGATGATCACGG